>JBQGEO010000065.1:0-19428 GCA_052039655.1 Pararcticibacter sp. | reverse complement strand
TCACATCGTCGTCGAGCTTAAAGCCTACCTCATTAATAACAAGCCGCTGAGGATATCCCTGAAGGGGGAAAAGCAACAGCAATATCCCAATCATCAAAAAAGGAAAACGCAGGGACATTGCTTCAGCCATATAAATCTTATCTCTCCATTTCCATTTTCAGGAATTTACCGGTAAAGCTTTCATCCACTTTAAGCAGATTTTCCGGTGTCCCTGCAAAAAGGATCTGTCCTCCCCCGGCACCTCCTTCCGGACCGAGATCAATCACCCAATCTGCAACCTTCACCACATCCAGGTTATGTTCAATCACCAGCACCGTATTTCCATCATCTACCAACCGGTTAAGAACCCCAAGCAACACGTTTATATCTTCAAAATGCAATCCGGTTGTTGGTTCATCGAGGATATAAAATGTCTTTCCTGTATCCTTTTTAGACAGTTCAGTAGCAAGCTTCACCCTTTGAGCCTCACCGCCTGATAAAGTAGTGGATGACTGTCCTAGTTTAATATAACCAAGGCCCACATCGTGCAGCGTCTTTATTTTCCTGTAAATAGAAGGAATCGGCTCAAAGAAGCTTACGGCTTCCTCGATGCTCATGTCAAGCACATCGCTGATAGACTTCCCCCTGTAGCGCACTTCCAGCGTTTCCCGGTTATATCGTTTTCCCTGACATTCTTCACAAGGCACCTGCACATCGGGCAGAAAGTTCATTTCAATAACTTTCATCCCCGCACCCTGACAGGTCTCGCAGCGTCCCCCTTTCACGTTGAAAGAGAAGCGCCCGGGCTTATATCCCCTGATCTTCGCTTCGGGCAACTGCACAAAGAGATTCCTTATATCAGAAAAGACTCCGGTATAGGTAGACGGATTTGATCTGGGCGTACGGCCAATGGGCGTCTGATCAATTTCGATCACCTTATCGATATGCTCCAGCCCCTCTATCTTTTTATAGGGAAGCGGATGCTTTTTGGCCCTGAAAAAATGATGGTTCAGAATGGGATAAAGAGTTTCTGTGATCAGGCTGGACTTTCCGCTTCCCGATACGCCTGTTATACAGATAAACCTGCCGAGAGGAAATTCCGCTGTGACATTCTTCAGGTTATTGCCGCTTGCATTTTTTAATACAAGAGACTTGCCATTCCCTTTCCGTCTTTCAGCAGGCACAGCAATTTCCTTTTCTCCGCTCAGATAAGCCGTGGTCAGTGTATGAGCCTGCTTAATCTGCTCTGGTGCCCCTTCTGCAACAACCACTCCCCCGTGGATCCCGGCAGCAGGTCCCATGTCAATCACGTGGTCCGCTTCAAGAATCATGTCTTTATCATGTTCCACCACAAGGATCGAGTTGCCAATATCCCTTAGGTTCTTAAGTGCAGAAATCAGCCTGGCGTTATCTCTCTGGTGCAGTCCGATGCTTGGCTCGTCCAGGATATACAATACGTTCACCAGCTGAGAGCCGATCTGTGTGGCCAGGCGGATTCTCTGAGCTTCACCACCCGACAGTGTTTTAGCCGTCCGGTCAAGTGTCAGATAGTTCAATCCTACATCCAGTAAAAATCCTATTCTGGCCCTGATCTCTTTGAGTATCTCCTTTGCAATAACGTTTTGCCTTTCCGACAAACGCTCCTCAACATCGCTGAACCACTCAGATAAGTGATTGATGTCCATACTTGCCAGCTCGAAAATGTTCTTTTCTCCAACTTTAAAGTGCAGAGACTCCTTTTTCAACCTCGCACCATGGCAAACCGGACATTTCTTAAGTACCCGGAAGTTTTCAAGATCATCAGAAGCTTCATCGCCCCTTCTCTCTGTCTGCTCCTCCAGCATCTTAATAATACCGTCAAAGGAAATCTGGTAGTTCTGCACGTTCCATTTGTTGTATTCAACAGGAACCGTCAGGATCTCGTCCGAACCATTTAATATGATATTCAGTGTTTCTTTCGGGATCTTTTCAATGGGCACAGAAAGAGAAAAATTGTACTTCTTCCCTAAAGCTTTCAGCACCTGGAACATCCAGGTTTCCCGGTATTCGCCAAGCGGAGCCAGTCCGCCCTGCATAATGCTCAGCTTAGGGTTCGGGATCACCGAGGCCTCTTCTATCTCATAGATGTAACCAAGGCCGTCACAGCGTTCACAAGCCCCGTAAGGAGAATTAAACGAAAATGTGTTAGGCTGAGGTTCGTCATATGAGATTCCCGACACGGGGTCCATAAGGTATTTACTGAAGAAAAACTCGTTATTCTCCTGGTCGGATATTTTTATAATCCCCTTTGCGGTCTTTAAGGCAGCCTGGATCGAACTATAAAGCCTCTTACTATCCTTCTCTGTCACAACAAGCCGGTCAATCACCATTTCTATATCGTGGATCTTATAGCGGTCGAGCTGCATCTTAGGTGCAAGATCTACGATCTCTCCGTCAACCCTTACCTTCAGATAGCCTTGCTTCCTGATCTGCTCAAATAATTCCCGGTAATGACCCTTCCTCCCTTTTACAACAGGAGCGAGGATATTCACGGGTTTGCCATCGAACTGCTGCAAAATATTCCGCAGCATCTGGTCTTCCGACATCCGCTCCATCTTCTTCCCGGTCACATATGAATATGCTTCCCCGGTCCGGGCGAACAAAAGGCGCATAAAATCGTAGATCTCGGTTATGGTTCCAACCGTTGACCTGGGATTTTTGGATGTCGTCTTCTGCTCTATTGCAATAACCGGGCTCAGCCCTGATATCTTGTCAACATCCGGACGCTCCATCCCTCCAAGAAACTGTCTCGAATAGGCGCTGAACGTCTCCATATAACGACGCTGCCCTTCTGCATAAATAGTGTCAAATGCAAGAGATGACTTTCCGCTCCCGCTAAGCCCTGTAATAACTACAAGCTTATTCCGCGGAAATGAAACATCAATATTCTTAAGATTATGAACCCTGGCTCCGAAAACTTCTACTTCACTTTGTTCTCCAAGGTCTGGTGTACTTTTGTCCATTAATTTATACCTGTCAAAATTCGTGTAAAGATCGGCTAATCGGAGCAAGAATCAAGCATCGAAAACTAAGATTTCTTTTTTTTGACCAAAGCAGGGTTGCTTGCGCAACCCTGCAGGATAAATACTTACATACTCGCTTGCGGCTGTAAGATTTCAAATGCTTTCAAAGCACTGTTTTCATCTTCTTTGCTCAGAAATACATGCCGGTCCGGCGATGGAGCAGAAGCATCCTTCTTAGCCAGAAGAGTTCTGTGCCGTTCGGAATAACCATACTTAGACGGTTTTTCGATGATCTCTTTCATCGAAACAAGTTTGTAGACATACGAGGCAGTTTCCCTGTTCAACCTCATTTTGAAATAATTCCGATGTCCCTGGTTATAGATATGCTGCTTTAAACTATTCTCCCCAATGTTATAAGCAGCCGCCACTAATGTCCAGTTTTTAAACTCCTGGTGTAAGGCTTTCAGGTACCTGCATGCGGCAAATGTAGACTTTCGCAGGTCCTTTCTTTCGTCAATATCCCTATTGACCTTTAGTCCATAAGTACGCGCGGTCTGAGGCATAAACTGCCAGTATCCCGACGCTCCTTTATGAGACGTTCCTCCCAACAGACCACTCTCTACCAAAGGAATGTATTTAAAATCCTCCGGTATGCCATAGCGTTCCAAAATAGGCTCTATTACGGGAAACCATTCCCTGGCCTTATGATGAAGCCTGTCTGTTTGAATATGCTCAAAGCTATTCTTCTTCAAATACTTGTCCATCTTCCAGGCAACCTTCTTATTCTTCAGCGGTACCTTTTCATTGGCGAAGCTAAACTCCGCTTTTGGAGATGACACTTTCTGTTCTTGGGGAGAAGGGAAATCCACATTTTGTGGAAACGAATTAATTGGTGTCCGGGCATTCCGGCTGATTAATATGCGGGATGATATCATCAGCAAAAGTAGCACAGAACACGCGATCAAATGTTTCTTAATCATGAGTTCCTTTCTTTAAATTAAACAAAAAAAGATTCCAAAGGTAAACATTATATTCTTAATATACAAACACTTACACTCTAACCACTCAGAGTCAACAGGTTAAGCAGCCTTCTGCGGGGGCTTTTTCCGTCTTCATAAAACCCCATTATTCTATACATTATCAACTCGCTTTCCGGTCTCCGTCTGAAACATAATATCCCCCTTGGTTGAAAAAATAATACAAACAGATTCAAGCTTTTAACGTTTATTTCACTATCTTTGCACCCCATTTCAAAAAGGAACATTAGCATAATCATGCCATATAAAAGCAGCAGGAACAGTCGCGAGGACAAGTCCTTAAAACACAATCGCTTCGAAGGCGGTTCAAAAAATGAGCGGCCAGCAAGAAGCAACAGTAAACCCGGAAAAAGGTTTGACGACGGAAGCAGGGACAGGAAAGAGGAAGAAGGAAAGAGATCGTCGTTTGCCCCCTCACGCGGCAAAAGGCCATTTAACAGTGCAAAAGACGAGCGACCGGAAAGAGGAAGATCTCCATACAGGGAAAGAAGCCGCGATGCAGAAGGAGGAGGAGATCGTAATAAACCCGGATTTGATCGTGAAAAAAGTACTGGAAGAGCCTGGGTTAAATCAGAAAGATCGGGAAGCCGGACAGATTCTGGTTCGGGATCGAGACCTTTCTCCCCGGGAAAGAAAGGATCATTCGGCGGAGACAGCAGACCTTTCAGGAAACGATCTTCTGAGCAGGGAGAAGAAAGATCTGAATTCAGAAAAGACAGACCCTTTGAAAAAAGGCCGTTTGAAAAGAAATCATTCGACGGAGACAGCAGGCCCTTCAGGAAACGGTCTTCTGAACAGGGAGAAGAAAAACCGGAATTCAGAAAGGACAGGCCCTTTGAGAAAAGACCATTTGAAAAGAAATCATTTGGTGGAGACAGAGAAAGGCGCAGAACTGAAAATCCGGGCAGAGAGAAGAAGAACTATGACGCCCCCTCCCGCAACTACAGAAGCAGGGAAGACAGAAACTGGACAAGCGAAGAGCATATTGAACATACTCCGGTTTTAAGAGGACGAAAGAAACAGGAAAATAAAGAATCTGAACTCATAAGATTGAACCGTTACATTGCTAATGCAGGTATATGTTCAAGACGTAAAGCTGATGAATTGATCGAAGCAGGCGTCATATCTGTGAACGGAGAAGTGGTATCTGAACTTGGCTTTAAAGTGGATCCTGCCAAAGATGAGATCAGATATAACGGAGAAGCCCTGAGAAGGGAAAAAATGGTATATGTGCTCTTAAACAAGCCAAAAGATTATATCACAACAACAGACGATCCCCAGGAGCGTAGAACAGTTATGCAATTAGTTGAAAAAGCATCCAAAGAACGGATTTATCCGGTTGGAAGGCTCGACCGGAATACAACCGGACTGCTGTTGCTGACCAATGACGGCGATCTTGCCGAAAAGCTGTCTCATCCCAGAAACAACGTCACAAAGATCTACCAGGTAGAATTAAGTAAGAGCCTGGCCCAGGGCGACCTCAACAAAATCTCATTCGGAATAGAACTGGAAGATGGCTTTATCAAGCCTGACACCGTAAGCTATGTACAGGGTGGAACTAAAAAAGAGATCGGAATCCAGATCCACAGCGGCAAAAACAGGATTGTCAGGAGAATATTCGAACATCTCGGATATGAAGTGGTAAAGCTCGACAGAGTAGTATATGCCAACCTGACCAAAAAGGATCTTCCAAGAGGCAGATGGCGCTACCTCGAAGAAAAAGAGGTCATTCAGCTAAAGCATTTTATAAAATAAAGAAACAAAGCCCTGGAATCCGGGGCTTTTGTTTTGATTCCCTGTCACTACACTCAAACTTCTTCATATTTCATTAACTTCGTATCTATGAAAACCAATCAGTACATCCTTCTGTCTATTATTTCGCTGATCACATTGGCACCAATGAATATGGTTAACGCGCAAAAATTAAATCTCATTATCGGGACGTACACCAACAAAGGTACGAGTGAAGGTATTTACGTATATGAATTTGATACAGCCACAGGAAAATCTTCTTACAAAAACAAAGTAACGGGCGTAAATGATCCGTCCTATGTTGCACTGAATAAAGACGGAAACTTTCTGTATGCCGTCAACGAAGGAAGCGGGGAGGTCAGCTCTTTTTCGTTTGATAAGACTAGCGGGGCACTGAAATTTCTGAATAAAAGATCATCTAATGGGGCCGCTCCATGTTATGTCGTTATTGATAAAGATAGCCGCTATGTCATAGTAGCAAACTACAGTGGTGGCAGTTTCTCTGTCTACCCGGTTCAGAAAGACGGGTCTCTCGGAGAAGCAGCACAGACCATTCAGCACTCCGGCAGCAGCGTAAACAAGGAGCGCCAGGAAAGATCGCACGTACATTCAGCTGTTTTTTCTCCGGAAGAAGATCACCTGATCGTAAGTGATCTCGGAACAGACCAGATCAGTATTTATAGATTTAACTCTGCCGGCAACACACAGCCTGTCTCTACCGGCGAACAACCCTTTGTAGACGCAGGAAAAGGCAGCGGACCACGCCACTTCGACTTTCATCCCAACGGCAAATTTGCCTACTCCATACAAGAGCTGAACGGCAATATTTCTGCCTTCGGATATAACAAGGGGAAACTCTCCCTTTTGCAAAACATATCGATGGTTGATCCGGCATTTAAAGGTGAGACCGGTGCTGCAGATATTCACGTATCGCCCGATGGAAAGTTTCTCTACAGCTCTAACCGTGGTGATGCAAACGATATTGCAATTTTTGCAATTAATCCTAAAACAGGAAAACTAACATTGAAAGGCAGAACTTCAAGCATGGGCAAAGGGCCCAGGAACTTTGTTATCGACCCGGAAGGCAACTTCCTCCTGGCAGCAAACCAATACAGCGATTCCATCGTGATATTCAAACGGAATAAAACCACAGGTATGCTAACTGACACTGGAGAAAGAATTAAAGTCGGTGCACCCGTCTGTTTGAAATTTGGCAATTAACTGTTAGCTCTTGGCTGTTAGCAGTTAACTTTGGGCTGTTAGCCTTTGACAATTAGCTCCTGGCAATTAGTAAGATTTAAAAGTCCCCGCAGGAAGCTAATAACTAATTGCCAAAAGCCAACTGCTATTATTTAACCGCCATTCGGCTTCCCTCCAGTACCTCACGGTAAAACGACTCGTACTGGGGCAGTATCCGGCTCAGGTCGAATTCTTTAGCTCTCAAAAGCGCGTTTTCTTTGAAGGTGTTAAGACGCTCAGAATCTTCCAGGATATATGCCGAATTCCTTGCCATTTCTTCCACATCTCCCGGCTCGCTTAAAAAGCCGGTCACGCCCGGTACATTCAATTCCGGCAACCCGCCTGCATTTGAAGAAATAACGGGCACCTTACAGGCCATAGCTTCCAGTGCCGCCAGGCCAAAACTTTCAGATTCTGAAGGCATAAGAAAAAGGTCGGCGACCGACAAAATCTCCTCTACCGCGTCTTGTTTACCCAGAAACCGGACATTCTCACACACTCCGAGCTCCCTGCAAAGTTGTTCACAGTTTACCCTGTCAGGGCCATCTCCCACCATCAGAAGTTTAGAAGGGATCTTCTCCTGAACTTTTTTGAAAACGCGGATCACGTCTGCGGCCCTCTTAACCTTCCTGAAGTTGGAAGTATGCACAAGAATACGCTCGTTAAAAGGAGCAATTGCCTTTTTAAAATGATCTTTCCTTTTATGACTGAACCTTTCAAGATCGATAAAATTGGGAATTACCTTAATATCCTTCTCCACCTCGAAATGACTGTATGTAGCTTCCCGTAAATGCTCGGATACCGCCGTTACGCCGTCAGACTGATTGATAGAAAATGTCACAACCGGCTTAAACGTCACATCCTTCCCCACCAGGGTAATGTCGGTACCGTGCAAAGTAGTAACCACAGGAATATGGATCCCATAGGTCGCCAGTATCTGCTTGGCCATAAAAGCAGCAGAAGCATGAGGAATGGCATAATGAACATGGAGAAGTTCAAGCTTTTCGAACCTGACAACATCAACAAGCTTACTAGCCAGGACCAACTCATAGGGAGGGTAATCAAAAAGGGGATATTGAGATACCGAAACTTCGTGGTAGTAAAGGTTTTCTGAGAAGAAATCCAGCCGTGCAGGCTGGCTGTAGGTGATAAAATGCACCTGGTGTCCATTATCGGCGAGGGCCTTGCCCAGTTCAGTTGCCACAACCCCGCTCCCGCCAAATGTAGGATAACATACAATTCCGATCTTCATTCCACAAAATAAAGAGAAAAACATGAAGAGATTGTTTCTCCTCCGTAAATTCTTCCGGCGCCGTGAACAATATTTTTACTCACTCTTATGAGTGCTGCTCTATTGACCTTTACTGATCGCCTCATAGATAACATCCTGAATCCTCGGCCTGATCCGGAGACTGCTTATTTTGTTGGCTGGCTGGTCATTCAACCTGTTGGAAAGGAAGATATAGATCAGGTTAGATTTAGGATCTACCCAAATGCAGGTTCCGGTAAACCCGGTATGGCCATACGTTTCAGGCGATGCAAGTTCCGATGGATACCGGTTATTCCGGTCAGGGTCCCACCTGTCAAATCCCAGTCCCCGCCGGCTTACCTTTGATTGTCTCGAAGTAAACAGGCTGATCGTAGACGGCTGAAAATACTGCTGGTCCCCATAAGTACCCCCGTTAAGCATCATCTGAAAAAGAATGGCCATATCATTTGCAGTAGCAAAAACCCCGGCATGCCCCGCCACGCCTCCTGCAAGTGCTGCCCCCTGGTCGTGGACATATCCCTGCAGAAGAGTCTTTCTGAAATAAGTATCATTCTCAGTTGGCGCTATCCTGCTTTTATCAAACCTCAGCCGTGGATTATAGCCGGCCGTCTGCATTCCCAGCGGACGGTAAAACTGCTCCAGCACATACTGATCGAGCTTTTCAGAACTGAGATATTCAACAATCTCCTTCATGAAATACATACTGAGATCGCTGTATTCATATCTGCCTTTTGCACGCAAACCGGAACTGAGCATTCGCGGGAGCATCACATCCTCATAATAGCCCTTTCGTATATAATAATTATCAGCAACCTTAACAGGATAAGCTTCCGAAGAATCGCGGCTGAAGTCGCCGGGCCTGATGCTATTGTGGAAGGGAATATATGGAACAAGGCCGGCTTCATGAAGCATAAGTTCGCGGACAAGGAGACTGTTCTTATTTGTACTTCTTGCGAGTGGAAAATACGCTCCGATAACCGTATCCAGCTTAAGTTTATTCTCTTCGTACAAACGCATGGCCGCCATAGTAGTCGAGGCAATCTTACTGACAGATGCCAGGTCAAAGATATCATCAATGCGGGTAACCCGGTCACCACCATAAGTATGAGTACCATAAGCCCGGTCAAAGATCACCTTGCCATCTTTAACCACCATGACTACTGCACCTGGCGTAGCATGCTTGCTGATCGCCTCTGTCACAATATCATCGATAGGCCTTAAGTTTCGCGAATCAATTCCCGCGTCTTCGGGGATCGCATATTTAAGACGGGTGACAATCGTACTATACCCATTCCCCCTTTTATACTTCAGGGACACATCCGACGTAAGCCTCGCCGAAGCAGCAACACCACCAAAAAGAAGCTGAGCTGTAAAATTGGCACTTCCGGGGTTATTATTCGCAGACCATATCACCGGAAAGTCTGCCCCGTCGAGCATTTTGAGAGAAACAGGATCACCATACAGCACCACTACCACCTGCCGGGTCTTCCTTAAATCCTCCAGGAACAGCGAGTTGACAGTATCAGCGATGGATTGCCCCGTCAGCTGAACAATTACCGTATTGTATAGCTTAAGATCCGAGCTAAGCTGATCCCGCCTGCCGGGGGGGTAAGCGGAAGCGGAAAACCTGCTCACCGCTGTGTACTTATTCAGGATACTATCAAATTCGGCAGCGTAAGCAGTACCCAGATTAACACTGGCTATCCTCTTTTCTTCCAGGTTACGAAAGGGTATTATCCCATTTTCATTGTTCAGCAGGACGGTCGACTTTTCAGCCTGACTCATTCCGCCCATCCAGTCATCGCCCGCACTCTGGCAATAAAAGCCCGGGGCGGTGAAGGCGACAAGCATAAAAGATATAAAAAATAGCACGCAACGCAGGCAGTCTTTCTTTAAGCAGGACATCATCGTAACTCTTACTTTTTAAGTACCGTGGATAACCGTAAGCTGTACCCACTTCAGGCGGAAACAACCATTCAGATCATCACATACTTCATTTAGCTGGTAAAATAACGAAGTTTAAAACTAATTGTTATAAAAAACAAAAAGCCCGGAAAATTCCGGGCCTGGTTAGTTTGAGTGTTTTTCCCATCTACTAAAGTACCATCTGTCCAGTAAGCTTTTAACGATATATGGCTTAAAGTCTGTACTATGCCTTTGGTTAAATTAGTATTAGTTGTTGATTAAGAGTTTGTAAATATGAAAGTCAATATAATAATTGAATTATGCAAATAATATTTCCAAAAAAAATAAAAAAAGATGCCTTTTTAGCCGTCTTTTGCCAAGCTCCGGCCATCAATATTAAGAAGAAAAGATTTATGTCACAGGTATTTATGTATTGATAACGTCGGCATAAAACATTTATTATATGCAGATCTTTTTTTATTTGCTTTATTCTCCTTAAAAGGAACCTGATTCCTTAAACCGGAAAGCCAATGGTTTTTTATTTTTACTTTTGTACATATATACTATGTCTGATATCATACAGCTATTACCGGATTCTGTTGCCAACCAGATTGCAGCCGGCGAAGTAGTTCAACGGCCCGCATCGGCGGTGAAAGAACTGATAGAGAATTCGGTGGACTCCGGAGCGGGGAAAATACAACTCATCATCAAGGATGCAGGAAAGTCGCTTATCCAGGTAATTGACGATGGGTGCGGAATGAGCATTACCGATGCCAGGATGTGCTTTGAGCGTCATGCAACTTCCAAGATCCGCAAGGCAGACGACTTGTTTGCCATACGTACAATGGGCTTCCGGGGCGAGGCAATGGCGTCGATAGCTGCTATTGCCCAAGTGGAGCTAAAGACACGGCGGCATGAAGATGAACTGGGTACACTGGTTTGTATTGAAGGGTCGGAGGTTATTAAACAGGAACCTGTTTCATCTCCTGCCGGAACCAGTATCTGCGTCAAGAACCTGTTTTATAACACTCCGGCCAGACGTAATTTCCTTAAAGCTAATCCTGTTGAACTACGCCACATCATTGATGAATTTCAAAGAGTGGCACTTGCGCATCCTGAAATACATTTCACCCTCCATAGCGAAGGAAACGAGCTCTTTCACTTACCGAAAGCAAGCCTTAAGCAGAGGATCGTACACCTGCTGGGCAGTTCATATAATCAAAAGCTTGTACCACTTGAGGAAGACACAAGCATTATTAAACTAAAGGGATATATAGGTAAACCCGAATTTGCCAGGAAAACAAGGGGAGAGCAATTCTTCTTTGTTAATAAGAGGTTTATAAAGGATCCATATCTCAATCATGCAGTATTAACGGCATACGAAGAACTGCTTCCCGAAGACAGTTACCCATTATACGTCCTGTTCATTGAAATTGACCCGGCAAATATTGACATCAATGTCCATCCCACAAAGACTGAAATAAAGTACCAGGACGAAAAAGCTATTTATGCCATCATCAGATCAGCTGTAAAACGGTCTCTCGGACAATATAATATCACTCCGACACTTGATTTCGACCAGGAAACCGGATTTAGCCATATGATCTCGCAGAAAGCACCTGAAGACATAGTGCCCCCGCAGATCAGTTTCAATCCAAATTTCAATCCTTTCCATAGTGAACCAAAATCAGACAGGGCTTCTGCCTATGCACGTTCATTTGGAGAAGAACAAAAAGGAATCCCCAATAACTGGGCCTCCCTTTATGAAATTGTGGAACCGGATAATCCTGTACAGCAAAAGATAGAGCTCCCTGAAGAAGTGCAAAACGGGGTTCTGCCAAACAAAAACACGGAGAAACAACTCTTTCAATTACACAACCGCTTCATTATCTCTCAGATAAAGACCGGGTTCATGCTGATTGATCAGCAGGCGGCACATGAAAGGATCCTTTACGAACGCTTTCAGGCACAGCTTGAAACCCATCAGGGAGCAAGCCAGCAAAGCCTGTTCCCCCAGACAGTGAACCTCTCCCCTACTGACTTTGAACTCGTCAGGGAATTATTGCCCGACATTCAAGCGCTGGGGTTCCAGGTCAGGGAATTTGGGAAAAATACCTTTGTTGTAGAGGGAATTCCCGCTGATATCAGCTCCAATGTCAGTGAAGTGGAGATGCTTGAACATCTTATTGAAGGATTTAAAAACAACTTCACTGTTTTAAAATTAGATAAAAGAGATAATTTAGCACGCACATTGGCCAGGAATGCCGCAATACGGACAGGGACAAGGCTCTCACAGGAGGAAATGAACAACCTCATTGATCAGTTGTTCGCCTGCCAGACACCCAATATATCCCTGTCAGGTAAGCCGGTGGTTATTAAGTACTCCATGGAGGAGCTTTTACAGAAATTTGAAAAATAATACGCTTTTTTGCAAACACATAGATGAACAGTTACAGACCTTCCCCACTTGCCAATATATCTCCTGTCGTTAAGAATCTGCTTATCATTAACGGGATATTTTTCCTTGCCACTCTCTTATTTAATGGCAATCCCAATATTCCGATGGTCCGGTGGTTTGCTGTATTCTATTTCGACTCACCAGCTTTTGAGATCTGGCAGGTTGTAACCTATATGTTCATGCATGGAGGATGGGCCCACCTTCTCTTTAATATGTTCGCCCTTTACACGTTTGGTTCTGTGCTCGAATATATGATGGGCTCAAAACGCTTCCTTAATTTTTACCTGATTACCGGGCTCGGCGCCCTGGCTCTTCAGTACGCTATTCAGGCTCTGGAACTCTACAATATTACCGGCTATATAGCTATTCCCGATAATTTCATGCTCGATACCCTGACGGCTGATAATATCTCTAAAATAAGAGAGATCTATTCCAGCCCTATGCTGGGAGCTTCAGGAGCTATCTTCGGACTACTGACCGCTTTCGGTCTTTTATTCCCTAATGCCGAGTTAATGGTATTTTTAATTCCGGTTCCTGTAAAAGCAAAATACTTAATTCCTGTTTATATCGTAATAGAATTATTCCTTGGTGTGGCTCAGTTCAGCGGCGATTCAGTCGCTCATTTTGCTCACCTTGGAGGAGCATTGTTTGGGTTTATTTTAATAAAGATCTGGAAAATCCGTCGACCGGGAGGATTCATATGAGAAAGTCAATAGGCAACGAATTATGGTATAAAATGGTACAGTCGGGAAGCAGGCTGAACTTATTCATAGGCATCAACGCCATCGTATTTGTATTAATCGGGCTATTGAATGTCGTCGAGTTCTTGTTTATGAGAGAGTCTCCTTTAGCAGGCCTCATCACCAGTTACCTCTCAGTTCCGGCTTATCTTCCTGCCCTGGCAGGCAAATTCTGGACACCATTTACTTATATGTTTGTGCACGCCGGCCTGTTTCATTTCTTCTTCAACATGCTGTGGCTCTACTGGCTCGGACAGATATTTGAAGACTTCCTGAATACGCGCCAGTTTACATTCACCTATATCGCCGGCGGATTAGCCGGAGCACTGTTGTTTGTTTTGTTTTTCAATATATTTCCTGCGTTCAGTCAGACAATTCAGTATTCTCTGCCTCTGGTAGGATCTTCAGCCAGCGTAATGGCTATTGTGGTGGCGACAGCTACCCTGCTGCCCGATTATGCGATACGGCTTTTATTCTTCGGAAACGTAAAGCTGAAATTCCTGGCTATAGTGTATATTATCCTTGACATCATTGGAATCGCAGGATTTAACGCAGGCGGCAGTATAGCTCACCTTGGAGGCGCGCTGCTGGGTTTTGTTTTTATTAAACAACTTCAATCAGGCAATGACTGGAGCAAACTTCTCAGCCGGAGGAAGAAACTCAAAGTAATCCGGAACAATGTCCATTCGAAGAACCACAATAACATTCCTGATCAGGAAGTTATCGACAACATACTCGACAAGATCTCAAAATCAGGATATGACAGTCTGACGAAAAAAGAAAAAGAGCAGCTGTTCAAAGCCAGTAACAGGGAATGAAGCGCAGGCGAAAGAAAAAAAAGATAGGTTTTATCAGTAGAACAGCACGCACATTTAATTTATTTTTTGTGTCGCTGCTACTGCTGAGCTATCTTGCATCCTTTGTAAATCCCTCTTTCTTCTGGCCTATAGCTTTCCTGGGGCTCGCTTATCCCTTCCTGCTGTTAACAAATTGTATCTTCATCGCATACTGGCTTATAAGAAAGCCCGTCTATGCTCTTCTTTCCGTAACAGCGATTCTGATAGGCTGGAAATTCCTTTTCAGCACCATAGGGTTCAGAGAATCCAGGGCCATCATAGTCCCGAAATCATCTGAGGATATAATCCGGGTAATGACCTGGAATATTCATAACTTCCGGCCTTTCAGCCCTGTCAATAACGAAGGTGCGGTAAAGAGAGAGATCCTTGATGTTATCAGACGGGAACAGCCGGATATACTTTGCCTTCAGGAATATTACTCCAAGCGCCGGGGGGAAAACAATATGAAAAAGATCATATCGGAGCTCCTCCATTCAGAGCATTACTATATCTATGAAGATTTCAGTAATGAATGGGAAATTCAGGGGATGGTGTTCTTTTCAAAGATCCCCATTACCAACAGCGGATCGATCTCCTTTCCCAATACAGACCGCGGAAACGAAGCCATCTTTGCCGACTTTGTATATAATAAAAAGAAATTCAGGGTCTATAATATTCACCTTCAATCCATCAGGTTTCAGCCCGAAGATTATGAATATATCAAAAGCGGAAAGAAGACCGATGTCGAATCCTCAAAGCGTATCGGCGGAAGACTGAAGAAAGCTTTTATTAAACGCAGTGAACAAGCGCTCCTGGTTAAAGCCCACACCAAAACCTGCAATTCCCCCTATATCATTGCCGGAGATTTCAATGACACACCTGTCTCTTTTGCTGTTAACACCCTTTCGGGAGGTATCAATAACGCTTTCCGGAAGAAAGGCAGTGGATTCGGCATCACCTATAATGGCGATTTCCCTAACTTCCAGATAGATTACATTCTTGCGTCCAAAGAATTTGACATAAAGAGTTACCTGACAGTAAGAAAAAAGTTGTCTGATCATTATCCGGTCATAAGTGACCTGGAACTCCGCTGAGCGCGTATCAGCCTGTCATAGTCCATGAAAACTGACAAAATTTAGTACTTTTGCCCAATGGAGAGCAACCTCGTTGTTTATAATACTTTAACAAGAAAAAAGGAATTATTCGAGCCATTAAATCCTCCCTTTGTTGGGATGTATGTTTGTGGCCCTACCGTATATAGTGACGTCCATTTAGGAAATTGCCGCACATTCATCTCTTTCGATCTCATGTACCGCTATCTCCTGCATCTGGGATACAAAGTCAGATATGTCCGCAATATCACTGATGCGGGCCACCTGGAAGGCGACCGGGACGAAGGTGACGATAAGTTTTCAAAGAAAGCAAGGCTGGAGAAGCTCGAACCGATGGAAATTGTCCAGAAGTATACAATCGGTTTCCATGATGTAATGAGGTTGTTTAATACGCTTCCACCCAGCGTGGAACCAACGGCCACCGGACATATTGCCGAGCAGATAGAGATGGTGAAAGAGATCATCCAAAACGGATATGCCTACGAAAGCAATGGCACGATCTATTTTGATGTGGAGAAATACAGTAAGGAATATAACTACACCGCATTAACCAATAGAAATATTGAGGAATTGCTGGCCAATACACGCGATCTCGGCGGACAGGATGACAAAAAAGGCCGTCTTGATTTCGCTCTGTGGATTAAAGCAAAACCCGAGCACATCATGCGCTGGCCATCCCCCTGGGGCTGGGGATTCCCTGGATGGCACATTGAATGTTCTGCCATGAGCAGTAAATACCTGGGTTCTACGTTCGACATTCACGGCGGCGGAATGGACCTTGCTGCCACCCACCATACAAATGAAATAGCTCAGTCCCAGGCTTGCCACCATAGCGAACCGGCCAGGTACTGGCTGCACACAAACATGCTGACAGTGAACGGCACCAGGATGTCTAAGTCTGCTGGTAACGGCTTTCTCCCCGGTGAATTATTCACGGGAAGCCACCCTCTGTTAACACGCGGATATTCGCCCATGACGGTCAGGTTCTTCATGCTTCAGGCACATTACCGCAGCACTCTTGATTTTTCTAACGAAGCCCTTGAGGCCTCAGAAAAAGGCTTCAAGCGATTGATGAACGCCTGTGCCCTGCTTAACAAGCTTAAGGCGTCTGAAGTGACAGATGTGGATATAAACGCCATCAGAACAAGATGCTATGAGGCCATGAATGATGATTTCAATAGTCCTGTGGTGATCGCTGAATTATTTGAAGCAGCGAGGATCATTAACAGTATTAATGATGGCAAATCATCTGTAAACGCCGAAGGCCTGGAAAGCCTGAAGTCCCTGATGAATGATTTTGTGTTTAACGTCCTTGGCTTAAAAGAGGAAACTGCAGAGACAGACGACATCGGAAAGCTCGTCGAGTTTATTATTGAATTGCGGCTTGAAGCGCGGGCAAACAAAGATTATGCAACTTCTGACCGCATAAGAAACGGATTACAGGAACTCGGAATTCAGTTAAAAGACAGCAAAGAAGGGACCAGCTGGAGTAAGATCTGAGGCCGGGTTAGCAAATCTGACAGCCCGGATTATCCATCTGTATTAATCCCTGTAAATCCTGCGTTTTACAGGGACAAACATTTTTTCCGAATTGCCGTTATCGGTCAGACAACGAAAAGCGTTCAGAAAAACACTGCTGAGCATTTAACAAAACACATGAAGGTATCTTTCAGTCTATTACTTTTACTTACCCTGCTTACTAAATTATATTCCCAGGAACCTGAGGACAAGGTAGGTCAGGTACTTGCCGCGGAGAATTATTTCAATGCTATTGCACAGAATAAAGGATTAAAAAAAGCATTCCTGGATGTCTCTGACGAGAACACACGGGTGTTCAGGCCCGGGCCTCTCTTAGCCCGGGAATACTATAAGGCCCAGCCTGATAGCTTAGGCTACCTTTCTTTAGATCCCATTTATGCGAAAATCGCTAAGAGTGCAGACTGGGGATTCACCTGCGGCCCCTACGTTTTCAAGAGAAGCAACACAGATGCCCAATCCTTTTATGGCACCTATGTGTCGATATGGAAGAAGAACAAGAGGAATATCTGGAAACTAGCATTTGATGCAGGTATTTCTCACAAGAAACCTGCGGCAGAATTAAAGCGGACTTACATCAGCCCTTCTAACCAGACGTTTCTCCATCAGAAATCCAATAACCGGCTTAAACAACGTGAAGATATTGTCCTTAGCTCAGACAAGCTGTTGTCCACTGTAACGAAAGCAGATAACCGGATAGCGCAGAATGAATTCCTGACAGAGAACAGCTGGCTCCTGTTCCCCGGGACAGAACCGCTGATAGGAAAGAAGGCCATTATGGAATTCTGGAAAAGCAAAGGATATAAAGCAATCACAGAACCTGTCATGGCCGATCGCGCCTACAGCGGTGAAATAGCATGCACCTATGGTGAAGCAAGTATCCTTGCCAAGAAATACCATTATCTGAGAATATGGGAAGTACAGCCGGGATATAAATGGAATGTAATTCTTGAGCTGTTCACAGAAGCTGAATAAACCAGTTTAATCCTCTACCGGTTGAGATGGCGGCTCAAGCTATTTAAGAAGCATTAAAATAGCTTCCTGATTATTTGTTCAGTCGAAATCCCTTCAGCTTCGGCTTTATAGTTGCGGACAATGCGGTGCCGCAGGATCGGTTCTGCAATAGCCCTCACATCTTCAATATCTGGTGAATATTTACCCGATATAGCTGCATGACACTTAGCTCCCAGCACAAGGTACTGAGATGCCCTGGGTCCTGCTCCCCAGCTAAGATACTTATTCACTTCCTCTGTTGCCATAGCAGTCCCCGGACGCGTCTTAACGGCAAGGGAAACAGCATATTCGAGTACGTGGTCCGTTACCGGAATATTCCGGATAAGGCTTTGAAAGTACTGTATCTGTTCTGCGTTGAGTATCTTCTGGAGAGAAACAGACTTATTTATGGTCGTGTTCTTTACAACACGTAATTCTTCTTCAAACGAAGGATATGAAAGCATGACGTTGAACATAAAACGATCAAGCTGCGCTTCCGGCAAAGGATAAGTCCCCTCCTGTTCAATGGGATTCTGAGTTGCCAGAACAAAAAACGGACGCGGGAGCGGATAAGTATTCCCGCCTACTGTTACAATTTTCTCCTGCATTGCTTCGAGCAGTGCAGCCTGTGTTTTTGGAGGCGTGCGGTTTATTTCATCTGCAAGAATAATATTGGAAAATACAGGACCTTTTAAAAATTTAAAAGTCCGGTCCTCTCCCAATATCTCAGAGCCAAGAATATCTGAAGGCATCAGGTCAGGAGTAAACTGGACACGGTTATAACTCAGATCAAGTACCTGTGCAAGCGTATTCACCAGGAGGGTTTTCGCGAGGCCGGGCACACCTACGAGCAGGCAATGTCCGTTACTGAATATAGAGATCAGGACTGACTGCACCACATCATCCTGACCGACAATTACCTGCCCTATTTCCTGGCGGATCCTCTTATAGGATTCGCTCAATGAATCGATAGCCTCAATATCCGAGCTGTAAGCCATACCATCTTTACTTTGCCTGTACCCACATCTTCAGGTCTGAACATTCCTGGAATTCAGGATCTATTTTGATATAAGTCGACTCGCGGCGCTTCTCGAACCATTCGCTTACCTTTCTCTCAACCTTGTCTTCATAAGCCATATCCTTTATTTTAGGAAAATCCTGCTCAAGATTAGCCTTATGGGGATCCGTTTTGGATTTAAGGTATACAAACCGGTAACCTCTCTTACCATCTCTTGCAGTAAACTGGAAAGGCTTCGAATAAGATCCCACCTTCATGGTATCAATAGCAAAGAATATAGACGGATCAAGTTTATCAGTAGGAATATAGGTAGTACGGGATTGAACGTTCTCCGCATTCATCAGCATACCACCATTATATTTAGTATCGTTATTATCAGAATAAAGGGAAGCAGCTGTAGAGAAAGGAACCTTTTTGCTTACTACTGCCTGGTAGATACTATCGATCTGCAATTTTGCCCGGTCAAGGCTTGCAAGCGGAGCCTCCATTTTTATCAGCATATGTCTGGCATGAACCTGCTCCCCTCTCCTTTCTATTACCTGAAGAAAATG
>JBQGEO010000064.1:0-16676 GCA_052039655.1 Pararcticibacter sp. | reverse complement strand
TGGGAGTAATACTGCACTTCCTTAAACGCCTTCACCTGCACCTGCTCGCAATGCCTGCTTAAGTCGTTTCTTGCCAGGTCGACCAGCATCACGTGTTCGGCACTTTCTTTTGGGTCATTTTCCAGTTTATCTGCGAGCTGTGCATCCAGAATATCATTGCCGGTACGTCTGAACGTGCCTGCTATCGGATAAATGGTTGCTTCCCTGTTTTTTATGGTCAGCTGTGCTTCTGGAGAAGATCCGAACAATTTGAAATTTCCGTAGTCAAAGTAAAACAGGTAGGGCGACGGATTAATAGAGCGTAATGCTCTGTATACATTGAACTCGTCGCCAAGGAACGCCTTTGAAAATCCCCGGGAAGGTACAATTTGAAATACATCCCCCCGGAAAATATGCCGCTTCATGTTTTCAACAATTTCAATGAACTGTTCATCCGTCTGGTTTGATCTCTCTTCCTCAGATGATTCAAAAGGATATTGGGGAAAGTCCTTGTTCTGTGTGATGGACTGGAGCCTTTCGAGGCCGGAAGACTCGTCCTGTGAGGTTCGGTGTTCAAAAAGATACAGCTCGTTCTTAAAATGATCAATCGCGATGACATACCTGTAAATGTGATACTGCATCTGGGGAATATCGCGCTCTTCTGAAAGGGATGAATTTAAGCGGATATCTTCAAAATGCTGGATCGTTTCATAGGTGAAATAGCCAAAAAGTCCATTTGAGATGACCTTGAACGGCGTATCATCCTGACATTCGAACTGTTGCCTGAAATGCGTCACTTCCTCCTGTACATTTAGTCCTTCAGAGGATATTTCCTTCTGTGTCCCGTCAGGATAGGTGAGCTTTAGGGTGCCCTTTTCCAGTATTATGCCGGCAAGAGGGTCGCAGCAAACGTAACTCATGCTGTTCTCCCGGCTGTGATAGTCGGAACTTTCAAGCAGGATGCTGTTAGGAAATACATCACGTAACCGCAGATAAATGCTTACCGGTGTAGTGGTATCTGCCAGTAGTTTTTTGTAAGAAGTATATAATCTATACATAATGTTAATCTGATTTCTGTTTGGTTTCCCGCCGCCGGAAATAAAAAAACCCGGCGTTTATGCGTCGGGTTATATTTATTATCTGTATCGGTTGAAACTCTAGTCAGTATAAACATAATCGTACCCGGCGCCACTTAATGTGTGCCACCACCAGTTTTGAGTATGTCTTACTATTAACATGTTACAAATGAAGTTAAAGCAATTTGAAATTACAAATTAAGGTGTAAGTTTTTTTACAATTAGTGACTTACGCCCAAAAGTGGCCTTCCGCCCTGAAGGATTGCTACAACAATAATCAGTAATCCCAGTCCAAAGAAGATAGCTGTGCTGCGGTGTTTGGCTGCATCATTTAATCCTTTCTTGGATTTGGCGTTTCCGACAGTAATCAGTACAGCCGCAACCAGCATCATTGCCAGGTGTTCCACAGTCCAGTATCTCAGTGTACTGTTCTTCATGGTCTCTCCCATGTTTCCAAATTGAACAAGGGGGCTGACGAAGTAAAGGAAAAGACCCAGAACTACCTGGATGTGGGTGGAAATAAGCGTGACCAGATTGAAGGTCCTGTTACTTTTGGAAAAAGGCTTGTTCCCGAACCATCCTGCAAATGCCAGGATAATAGTGATAACAAGTGCGAAAAAAACGACAAATCGTAATCCTGAGTGGGCCTGAAATAAGAATTGGTACATATAACGCTAATTTATTCTTCAAAGAAAATAAAAAAATGGCAATAAAGTGGAATATGCAGACGATTGTTGCAATTGCCTGATCCGGGGATACATGTCGCATCAGTCATTCAGGTTTGACTGAAAACAAGTGTGCTTAAGCAGTTTGGCGTTCCTGTATTTACATATCCAAAGCCGGATTGATATTAATAAAGACAAGATGACTCAAAATAATGGATATTAGCAGGGTAATCCAATTATGAAAAGAACACACACCTTTCTCCTCCTGATTGTTTTTCTGATATCACGATCTCTTTACGCCCAGGATAAGTACCCGGGGAGCCGGCAAAGCATTCAATTTAAAAAACTGGAAAACACTCACGACATTAGCGCCGGCAAATGGGGACCTTATTCAAAACAATATGCCGGGATATCACATATCCCGGAAGTCAAAGCCGGTATTCGTTTTGATTTTTCTGTTGTGCCCGGATATTACCGCAATAAAATTGTTGTCCCCAATGTTCTGTTTGAGTCTGGTTACTTCCCATGGGATTTTTCTCCGGACATGTCGGCTTTTACCTATCGCTACGAGCTTGAATGGAAAGATAAGGTATATGTGGATGTGAGCTATAAGATCCTGGATAGCCTGACAGTGCTGGCAGCCATGAAGTGCGTGAATACTACATCACTTCCGCAGAATGTCACCCTGAACCTCATGGCCTGGCTGGGGTATCCCGATATTTTTGCACTTAAGTCGCTAAATTATTCGCAGGGCAGCAAGTGGATCAATGCCGCTGATTACAGAGCTGTGCAGTATCAGAAGCAGAGTCCGAAGGATAATCTCGTAACAGACGGCCTGATGAGAGGCGAAATAAGAGATGCCGCATACATTGACGCTTCTGCCATCAGGTTGGGTGAACAAGAAGGAGATAAGGTGAATTACCCGGTTAAGTTTAAAAACTCCGGAGAGAGAGGAAAGCTATTGCTTGTTTACAGGCTGCGGGAGAATAAAACTTGTGATCTGAAAATCTCGGGTGTCATCAACGAAAGTATCCGGTTGACCGGAACAGGCTCACTGGAAGTGAAAGATTTGCAGGCGACATTGCCAGGGGATCTGGATGGCAACCTTACAATAGAAGTGACAAAGGGAAACGCCCTTGGGCTGAACGGGGTACTTCTGTCTGATGGGAAAGCTGAGGTAAAACTGGTAGATAATATAAGAGGAAACTACCCGCAGATCATTTCAAACCCCAAAGAGAGGAATGCTGTCCTGAAGTACAAAGATAACCCTGCTTATTATGGCATTGCGTGGGACAGCAACGATTTCGCGGTGAGAGAAGTAAAAAATGATGAACTTGATTCATATTTCCGGAAGCTGGTGCATAATCATGTGGATAGTATTCTCAACGGAAATAATAAAGGGCACTATTTCAATGTCTTTATCAGACCGGTAGAGCTCGCCCCCAATTCTGAGAAAACGGTATACAGCCTCATTTGCACCGGTACACTCAGCCAGGTGAAAGAAGGGTTGAACAAACTTAAAACAGTAAGAAGAGGTTCCATTGAAACAGAGAGGCCTGTTGTGCCTTCCGCCCCGTCTGACCGGGTACTTCCGGAAGGTAAAAAGTATGAGCTTAGCCAGAGGTTATTGAGATCTACCCTGTTGTCAAATGTCGTTTATCCCATTTATACCCAAAGAACGTATATCCGGCACTTTACCCCTGGAAAATGGTGGAACAGCCTTTATACCTGGGATTCCGGGTTTATTGCCATCGGCTTAAATGAGATAAACTCTCAGCTGGCAACAGATTGCCTGAATACCTATACCACTCCGGTTGGAAGCCAGTCGGCCTTCATACATCATGGCTCACCTGTCCCGGTTCAGATGTATGCCTTTATGGATCTGTGGAATAAGAGCCAGTCGAAAGATTTGCTGCGTTATTTTTATCCGCGTTTAAAGCAGTATTATGAGTTTCTGTCCGGTCAACTGGGCAGTTCCACCACCGGTGTCCTTCGTTCAGGACTTTTGAAGACCTGGGATTATTTTTATAATTCCGGAGGCTGGGATGATTATCCAGCTCAGGTAGGTGTACACCGGCAAAAAGTGGAAAAATATGTTGCTCCCGTTATCACTACTGCGCAATGCATCCGGACCGCAAAGATATTAAGACTGGCCGCTGTTGCATCGGGAAACGAAAAAGATGTGGCATCCTATGATAAGGATATCAGGAAGTTTAGCAATGCGCTGCAAAGTTTTTCATGGAACATGAAAAGTGGCTATTTCAGCTATGTCCGTCATGATGCTGAGGGACGCCCGCTGGGCCCATTTAACTATTCAGACGGACAGGACTACAACATGGGCCTCGACGGGGCATATCCCCTTTTTGCAGGCATTTGTACCCCTGAACAGGAAGATATTTTAATAGAAAAGCTTTTTTCGGAGCAACATCTATGGACACCTTCCGGTATTTGCGTAGTAGATCAGTCTGCACCATATTATCAATCTGATGGTTACTGGAATGGTGCTGTATGGATGCCGCATCAATGGTTTATGTGGAAGACGATGCTTGATCTTGGCCGCCCGGACCTGGCATTTAAAATTGCGGCAAAAGGCTTGGATGTGTATTCCGGAGAAGCAAACGAATCTTACTACACCTTTGAGCACTTTTTTGCCAAAACAGGCAGAGGCGCCGGATGGCACCAGTTCTCGGGGTTGTCAACCCCGGTATTGTCCTGGTTCTCCGCTTACTACAAGCCGGGCACAGTTACTACCGGTTTTGAGGTGTGGATAAAATCGCAGAAGATGAGCCGGGACAATTCAACTTATGAGGCTGTTATTGATTTTGATAAAGCAACTTCGGCACACAAGCGCTCGATACTGGTCTGTATGGATCCTTCACAGAAATATCAGGCGACGTTTTCCGGAAAACAGCTTGATATAAGGAACCCTTACCCCGGTTTGATGGAGATTACTCTCCCTGCATCAAATAGAGAGGGTAGGCTTCTGATAAAGCCCTCTTTCTGATTAACGCTTCTATCCGGGATGTGATCACTGTACAGGAAGTACAGGCTGATATGCCAGCCTGTACAGAATATTTTACGTCGGATTAAAAGAGCTATACGCATCCTTAACGTTCTGTTTACACTGCGTTTGTACTTTTGACGCGGTAATTGTAAAGGTATGGCTACAATGAATCAGGACAACCTTATCATCCGTCTGAGAAAAGGAGATTCTATGGCATTTGATCTGCTTTATGAAAAGTATTGGAAAAAGCTTTTCAGCATAGCATACAGACGTATAGACGATGAAGATACGGCCAAGGATATTGTACAGGAAGTGTTTGTCTCGGTTTGGAAAAAGCGTGAGAAACTGCAGATTGAAACGGAAATTGAGTTTTTTCTGATAGGTGCTGTTAAGCTGCAGGTGCTTAAATATTTCAGGTCGGAAACGGTGAAAATGAAGGTACTGCAATACGGGATGGAAAAGATGAAAGAGGCGGTATGTCATATGAATGAGCTGTTTCCTTATTATGCTTTGGAAGCTATACTGGAAAAGGAAGTGGAGGCCCTTCCCGATAACATGAAACAGGCTTTTCTCCTGAAAAGCGATAATTACAGTATAAAAGAAATTGCTGCTGCTTTAAACATTGCAGAACAGACAGTGTCAAACAATCTTTCGGAAGCAATGAAAAGGATCAGGCAGAAAATTGCAGCAAAATATCCGGGGAATTACCTTTCTTCCGTCATTGTCGTCCTCAGTTTGCTTCATAAACAATAAACGAAAACTTAATACTGGCTTAAAGTATCCCGGGCAGCTTCAGGGTACTTGTTTATAAAAGCTGGTATCATTGAAAACAGAAAACTTTAGAGAACTTCTCAGTAAATATATTGAAGGCCGTGCGACGCCCGCGGAGATTGATCTTATAGAGAAATGGTATAATAGCCATCCTGATGATGAGGTTCCCGGCATACTGGCCGAAGGTGATAATGAAGACAGGATCAGGGAAGAGATTTATAAGGCTGTAAAGCCTTACTGGTACCAGACTCCAGTCAGGCGGTTCTCCTTAGTGATGATCCCTTATGCCGCTGCAGTGATTCTTCTGTTTTCAATTTGCATTGGAGTCTGGAGAATCCTTTCTCCTGCGGAAAGATCTTCCTTTCTTTCTTATTCTACTCCAGGCGGAAAGTTGAAGAGACTTGTACTGCCGGATTCTTCGGTTGTTTGGCTGAATGCAGCCAGCAAGCTGAGAGTATCCAGGGATTTTCCGGAACAAAAGGTTAGAGAAATTTATCTCGATGAGGGGGAAGCCTTCTTTGAAGTTACCGGTGATGCCTTGCGCCCCTTTATTGTTCATTCAGGAGGAATTGCTACACGCGTACTTGGAACGTCCTTCAATATAAAAGCATACAAAGAGCTGCCGGAAGTGAAGGTCACCGTCTCCAGCGGACGGGTGAAGGTGAGCCATGAGAATACCGCACTGGCCATCCTTGAACACGACCGCCAGATAATTTACAATAAACGGAGCAGGAAGTTCAGAGTGCAGGGGCAGGAGTCTGATCTAAGCAGTTCCTGGAGAGATGGAAGGATCTTTTTAAGGAATGCCGACTTCAGCGAGCTTGCGATGGCATTGAAAAACGCATATGGGATAGAGCTCACTACCAGCAGCCCGGCTATTTACTCTTATGCTTTTAACGTCCGGATTAACACATCCAGGAGTGTCGAAACGACTATGTCGATCATCGCCTCGATTCATCAAAATCATTTCAGGAGGAAAGAAAATGTAATAGAATTATACTGATGTTATTCAATCCGGTCCTGAAGCAGGACCGGATCTTAAAGAACTGACTGAATCAGATTGCCGCCTGTCAGTCAGGCTCTCAGCAATAGTTTAATCACTAAGAAATCAAAAATATGAAAAAAGACTTACTGCTAAAGCAGAAAGCGACCCGGTTTACCCTTTTAATTTGTTTTCTCATCTTTTCGGTTCCCCTTGCCTTACAAGCCGCAAAAACATCAGGACTTGTATTTGCCACGCGTATCAACATCTCTTTCAGGAACGAAAGCCTGATCAACGCGGTCCGCAGACTGGAAGAAAAAAGTAAAGCAGAATTTGCGTATGATCCAAAAGTACTTGAAACGGAAACCGGCACTACCGGAGAATTATCTTTTAGTAACGAACGTCTTGATGTGATCCTGAACAGACTTCTTGCCCGTACGTCAGTGCGTTTCAAAGAAGAACATGAGGGAATCATTACCCTGTACCGGGCGGCAGCTTCTGGCAGAAAGCAGGATGAGGGGCGTATAAGCGGAACTGTCACAGACGAAAAAGGCGAGTCGCTGCCCGGAGCAAGTATCCGCATTGAAGAACTAAAGCGTGGAGTGATCTCTGATGCCAATGGTAAATTTTCCTTGTCAGCTCCTGCGGGTGTGTACTCGGTGGTGATAAGTTATGTAGCTTATGAGCCGAAGAGACTTACCGGGATAAAAGTTGCAACAGGTGCAGTCGCAGCGATAAATGCAACATTGAAGCCCGCTGCCGGATCCCTGAATGAAGTGGTAGTCGTGGGATACGGTACTCAGAAGAGGGAGAACCTTACTGGTGCTGTAGATCAGGTCAGCTCAGAAGTGTTGACCAACCGCCCTGTTTCCAATATTACACAGGGATTGCAAGGCTATCTTCCCAACCTGAATATTGTTCCCCTTGACGGTAAACCAATTCAATCGCCGGCTATGAATATCCGCGGTATCACCTCTATTGGTCAGGGTGGAAACGCCCTGGTGCTGATCGATGGTGTAGAAGGCGATCCCTCTCGGATCAACCCGAATGATATTGAGAGTGTATCTGTTCTGAAGGATGCTGCGTCCGCAGCTATTTATGGTGCCAGGGGAGCATTCGGCGTGGTGCTGATCACTACTAAAAGCCCTTCTAAAGACCGGATGACTATTAACTACTCTTTTAACCGGGCGATAAAAAGCCCGACTGCCGTTCCTGAGTTTGTGACTAACGGGTATCAGTTTGCAAAGATGTTTAATGAAGCATGGTCTGCCTGGAATGACTATTCCCAGACTCCTCAGAACGTTAACAAAACGGTCAAGTTTTCCCAGGAGTATCTTGCAGAACTTAAAAGGCGTGATGAAAATCCCGATCTGCCAAAGACAGAAGTTAACTCAAACGGGGAATATGTTTATTACGGGAACACAGACTGGTACAAAGAACTTTACAAGGATCATAATAATGCGATGGACCACAATTTATCCTTTTCCGGAAGCAGTGGTAAAGCAGATTTTTATGTTTCCGGGAGATTCTATGATCAGAAAGGGCTTTTCAGATATAACTCAGACGATTACAAGAGCTATAATCTGAGGGCAAAAGGATCTTTGCAGTTACTCCCCTGGCTTCGGATGACCAATAATGCCGACTACTCATCTGTCAGTTACTTCAATCCCCTGAATGTTGGAGAAGGAGGAGGTATCTGGAGAAATATTGCGGACGAAGGCCATACTATATCGCCGATGTTTAATCCTGACGGGACTCTCACCTATTCGGCCGCTTATACTGTGGGAGATCTCTGGTACGGCAGGAACGGGATAGACATGGACAAACGGGTTTTCAGAAATACTACGGCCTTTTCTACGGAATTTTTTAACAACCAATTGAGGCTGAAAGGCGATTTTACATTTCAGAATACCGATAATGATGACGATCAGAGGCGTGTGCAGGTGCCCTATAGCCGTAAACCAGGAGTGATTGAATATGTGGGAACCAACACAAACGACCTGCAGTTTACCGACCGTACAACAAGATATCTGGCGACAAACATCTATGGGGAGTATGAACCTAAAATAGGGAAAGATCATTCCCTGAAGATCCTGGCCGGTTTCAACAACGAGCAGTCGACATATAAAGGGACCCGGGTACTCCGTAACGGACTCATTTTTGAAGGTGCAAAGGACATTAACCTTGCCCTGGGGCAGTCAACCACAACGGGAGGAGGCTGGGATCAGTGGGTAGTAAGGGGAGGATTTTACAGGCTTAACTACGGATACAAAGACCGCTACCTTGTAGAGCTTAACGGCCGCTACGATGGTTCCTCTAAATTTCCATCCAATGAACGGTATGCTTTTTTCCCTTCGGTATCGGCAGGATGGAGAATATCAAATGAGCCTTTCTGGAAGATATCTCCTTCTTTTATCTCTGATCTGAAAGTCCGTGCCTCTTATGGTTCTCTTGGTAATGGAAATATAGATTCCTATACCTATATGGAAAAATTCGCTATTACCCAGTCAGGGCGGATCCTTAACGGAACCAGGCCGCAGAAGACAGAGCAGCCTAACATCCTTCCGGACGGACTTACATGGGAAACTTCTACTACACAGAATATCGGGATTGATCTCGGGCTGTTAGCAAACAGGCTGAGCTTTAGTGGCGATGCGTATGTCAGGAAGACAACGGATATGTTCACAATCGGTATGACTCTTCCTGCTGTTTTCGGGAGTGATCCCCCTAAGGGAAACTATGCGGATCTCAGGACAACAGGCTGGGAGGCATCTTTAAGCTGGAGGGACCAGTTTAATGTAGCGTCGAAGCCCCTGCACTACAATATCCGGCTTACGATGGCTGATTACCAGGCAGAGATAACCAAGTATGCAAATCCCGAGAAAAGGCTGGATGATTATTATGCGGGAATGAAGGTTGGAGAAATCTGGGGATTCGTTACGGACGGCTTTTTTCTTTCAAAGGAGGATATAGATAACTCTCCTAAACAGGTTTTATATAAAGCTTCTACCAGCGGTCAGCTCCTGCCAGGGGATATTAAATTCAGAGACATAAATGGCGACGGGGTGATTGATGATGGGAACAAAACCGTTTCTTCTCCCGGCGACAGAACTATTATCGGTAATACCACTCCCCGCTACACCTACGGAATAAGCGCGGGTGCCGACTGGCAGAATTTCTCATTCTCGGCCTTTTTCCAGGGTGTTGGAAAGCGTGACTGGTACCCCGGGCCTGAAGCGGGTATTTTCTGGGGCCAGTATAACCGGCCTTATAATAAGATCCCTGCCTGGCAGATTGGCAATATATGGTCGGAAGATAACCCGGATGCCTATCTGCCGAGGTACCGTGGGTATGTATCTCAAAACAGCGCGGGTGAACTCTATCAAAACCAGACCCGGTATCTTCAGAATGCGGCTTATATCCGGCTAAAGACCATTCAACTGGGATATACACTACCGGTATCGGTCGTGAAAAAAGTTGGAGTGAACAGTATGAAGTTGTTTGTGACCGGAGAAAATCTGTGGACCTGGTCACCTCTCTATAAGCTGACAAAAGACCTGGACGTTGAAAATCTCGGGCGGTCCGATGTGGTTACAAATCCTCCTGCTGCAGGATCTCGTGACCCTAATAACAATAACAGCGGAAACGGCAATAACTACCCTATTTTAAAGAGTATATCATTCGGATTGTCAGTAACACTATAAAAATGAAGATGCAAGATATGAGATCTGATAAACTAATATTGATTCTTCTCCTGCTGGTATTTGCAGGCTGTAAGAAACTTGACCAAATGCCTGAGGACACGGCAACAAAAGACGTGCTGTTTGATCGCACACAAGGGCTTGAATTGTATTCCAACTCATTCTATGACGTGTTACCTACCGCAGGTGATATTATCCGCGGCGATGCTATGGCGGATTACTCGGTCCGCTCTCAGGTTCCCGATTTTCTTGTTCCGGGGGCGTTTGGCCCGCGGCAAAGCGATGGCTGGGACTGGGGTAAGCTCCGTAACATCAACTATTTTTTGGAGAACAATAAGAGTTCTATGTTTTCGGAGAGCGACAGAAACCATTACAATGGCCTGGCCAGGTTTTTCAGGGCATGGTTTTATTTCGATAAGGTAAAGCGCTTTGGGGATGTGCCATGGATCAACAAAACATTCAAGGTGGATGATCCGGATCTCACCGCTCACCGTGACTCAAGGACACTTGTGATGGATTCAATAAGAGCTGACCTGCAGTTTGCTGCGAATAACATCAAAACAACCGTCGATAAGACAGGTAGCCTGATTACAAAAAATACGGTGTGGGCTTTCTGGTCCCGCGTAGCACTTTTCGAAGGTACCTTCAGGAAGTATCATCCGGCCGGCAGTTATAAGGATACCGAAAACAAATGGCTTGAAGATGCCGCCATGGCAGCTCAGAAGGTAATGACTTCCGGTACTTTCAGCCTGAATATGAGTGGGGGAACTGATATGGCATATCGCCAGCTCTTTATCAGTGATGCTCCGGTTACAACTGAGGTAATTCTCTCTAATGTGATGAACGCCAGCTTAAATGTACTGAATGATGCAAACTGGTGGTGGACAAGTGCTACCTATGGTTCACGTGTCAGCTTCGGCCGCAATTTTGTCAATACTTATCTGAATATCGATGGTACTCCTTTCACTTCCCGTCCCGGGTATCAGACAATGACGTTTATGGAGGAAGTAAAAGGAAGGGATAAACGTCTTCAGCAGACTATCCGGATGGGTAATTACAAACGCTTGAACGGAGGTAAACAGGAAGCGGCTCCTCCCGTGTTTTCATATACTTACACAGGTTACCAGCCTATCAAGTGGGCATTGGATGACGTTTACTACGATGGAGGAACCCGCAATACGAATTCTGTCTGCATTATCCGCTACGCGGAAGTCCTGCTTAATTATGCAGAGGCCAGAGCTGAACTCGGCTTAATAACGGATGCCGACTGGGCAATGACTGTCGGTGCACTAAGGCGCAGAGCGGGTATTACCGGCAATACAGAGGTGCTTCCAACCCTGGCAGATCCATACCTGACCTCGAAATACTTTAAGCTGGAAAGTCCTGCGCTTCTTGAGGTCAGAAGAGAAAGAGGAATAGAATTAGCTTTCGAAGGATTCCGGTTTTATGACATCGTGAGGTGGCATGCCGGGGAACTGATGGAAATGGAGTGGAATGGTTTCTACGTCCCTGAACTGGATAAAGCAATGGACCTGAATGAAGACGGCGTCGCTGACGTGATATTTACGCAGCATGTCCCCGCTGATAAGGATAAAGTTTCCGGCGTTACATATGTGAATGTGGCACCCGCTCTGCCCGGCGGATCGGCAAACCCGCAGCAGCTTTCAAATGGTACATACGGAGAGCTTACCTGGTTGAAAAATGCTCGACGGGAATGGGAAGAGAAGCACTATCTTTATCCCATACCGGAGAAAGACCGCCTGAAGAATGAGAACCTGGGACAAAATCCGGAGTGGTAGGAAATCTTAAAATGCGTATAAGCCCTATAAAATGAAAACAAAACTCTGTTTATTGCTAACGCTGTTTGCGTTGGCCCCCTTTTTCGCAAAAAGCCAGCCTTTTATTGCTGCAACATTTAACCTTCGTTTTGACAATCCGAACGATACCGGCAACTTGTGGAAAGACCGTGCTCCGGCTGTTTCGGCTCTGATCCGTTTCCACGATTTTGACGCGTTCGGAACCCAGGAAGGGCTAAAGAACCAGATTGACGATATCCAGGCAGCATTGCCCGAATATGCACATTATGGAAAAGGAAGGGATGACGGGAAAGATGGAGGAGAACACTCAGCCGTCTTCTACAAAAAGGATCGGTTTAAACTGTTAAATAAAGGTGATTTCTGGCTTTCAGAAACACCTGATAAACCGGGATTAGGCTGGGATGCTACCTGCTGTAACAGGATCTGTTCCTGGGTTTACCTGGAAGATCTGAAATCAAAGAAGAAGATTTACTTCTTCAATGCTCATTTTGATCACCAGGGGGTGAAAGCCCGGGTAGAAAGCGGCAAACTGATCGTCAAAAAGATCAGGGAGATAGCAGGTAACGCCCCTGCTATATTTACTGGTGACCTTAATGGAGGGCACAACAGCGACTGGTACCTGACATTAAAGAATTCGGGAGTGCTGACAGATACTTACACTCAGGTGAAGTATCCTTATGCAAATAATGCATCGTTTAACGCTTTTGGCGCCGAGAAAGCGCTGGCCAGCAACGAAATTATAGACCACATTTTTGTAACGAAGCAATTCCTTGCTAAAAAGTGGGGTGTACTCACTGATACTTATCGCGGAAAGTTTCCTTCAGATCATTTTCCTGTAATGGCAATCGTTGAAGTCCGGTAGATAATCGGATGATACAGCCGGGCTGTTCCTGTGTAAATTGATTCACAATTTACCCGGAGCAGCCCTTTTGTCGTTTTTATACTTCGTGGTTGAAAATATTTAACAAAGGATTTACATTTATTACCATAAGCATCTTTTGACTATCGGTTTATAAATCACAAATTTGCCGGTAAACTTTTCTGTATGCGCCATCTTCTGATTTTTATATGCTCCCTGTTTGTTTCTCTCGCAGCGTCCTCGCAGACCAAAGTAGACAACCTGTTTCAGTTTAATTATATCGCTTCCTCCGGTGGTGGCAATGGAAGCATTGCCGGTTTAAAATACATTGCCAATCTCCCGGTAGGAAATAAATTTACCGCAGGGGCAGGTATCGGTCATGACTTCTGGTTTGACAACCGGGTCAAAACCTTTCATTTCAGCAGCGTTCTGGCTGATGTGCGTTATTATTTTAGAGGAAATGAAATGGGGTCTAATTTTTTCGCGACACCCGGCTATGCAGTGAAAGTATTTGATGGTTCTTCGTCCGGATTTAACCTGAATACCGGGCTGGGCTCGAAAATCCCCCTGAACGATCAGCAAAAGCTAATGGTAGGATTAGGCTTCGCTTTTCACAATGTGGATGACGAGGCATTTAAGAGGAATTTCCGTGGAGTAACTTTTAACCTTGGAATTGTATTGTGATCTGTATTAGTTGTAGCCTTTAGCATTCAGTCTTGCTTTGAGTTTTTCCATCACCTGCTTGCCCCATTCCTGTCCTGCAAGTAAAGATTCCTGCGTGATAAAAGGTGTTTTCTCAGCAAGCTTACGGCCCGCAGGAGTCTGATAAAATTCAGCAATTTTATTCAGGTCCGCTTCTGTGAAATATTTCTGATATATAGGAGTGAGCATGTCAACCACGTCATCGAGAGATGTTTTGGAGAACTCCGCTTCTGCCTCATTCCATACAGCTTCAGGAATATTGCTTTTCTGTTGCTTAAATATGGAAAATATCTGTTTGATGGCGGCCGAAAAGGAGGCTTCCGTACCGGCTGCATGCAGCATTTTTTTTAATACAGGCTTGTATGTATCAGTTGATTGAGCTAGAGAACACGAGCATACCGACATCAGTATTGAAAGAGAGATAAGGAGCTTTTTCATTATTGCACTTTTAATATAGCTAAGATAATGCAAATAAATAAACGATTTGAAATGTATCAAAAAATAAGCCCCGATGGGCGGGGCTCAAACTAACCAATTATAAACCAATATTATGCTGCTGAAATATTAACAATTGTCGTGCCATTGACATAGTTAATTTTAGATTTTTTAACTTTCATAACTAAGTTGTTGTTTTTTAGTGATTTTTGGTTTTGGTCGTTCTGACATGTCGTTATCTTAAATAACCGTTGTGACAAAATGAGTCGGTTTTTCTCACCGGTTGGAAACCTCGGACTCTACACTTAATGAATCAAGCTTTAATTAGGTCAGTTCTTTAATTATAAACAAAAAAATAAGCTCCCGATGGGCGAGAGCTCAAACTAACCAATTATAAACCTAAATTAAACGAAAGGGCTGTAGGAGAAGGAGTCGAACCTTCAAGGAGAGGTTAATCCGTTACCGGGTTTTCCAAATTCTCCGCCACCGAGACAAGGAGGTGTGTCTGCCTGTTTCACCATCCTACAGTATTGTGTTATTGTTTTAAAGAACTATGATACAAATATAACAGCCTGTTTTTTATTTTGCAAATATTTTAACAAAAAAAGTTAAAAAGTATCATTTGTTTAAGTTAATCTGATTATTGTTATTGAATTGGCAATAATCTTTTAACGTTATACCTCTGTTTACGGAGGTACAGGGAGCAGGGTTACAAAAAAATAAATTTCTTTTTCAAGATGCCCGGCATTTGCGAATAGCGGAGGTGATGTATCATTTCGCTCAGGAATTGATGAATTTTATATTCATAATCCTTTTGTCGAATTCTTCGCCTTTGACAATGGCCTTTGCCTTTATACGGATCTTATAAGTATAAATAGTGCTTACCGAATAGTCCAGTATGCCGGCAATGGTTTCGTCGTCTTTTATTCCGAGTCTTATCAGTGCAAAAATACGCAGTACGGTGTTCAGGGATTCTTCTTTCTGAGGCCAGATCTGATCTTCAGGTTTCAGCAGTGCGTTAAACGCAGGAATGAAGTTCGGCAGCAACTTCAGAAAAATCTGATCCAGGGTATGATAAAGATCTTCCCGCTCTCTTTCAATCTGCACGTCTGACATGATCTCAAGTGCATCATCAACTTTCTTCATCTTTATCCTGCGCTCTACCCGTCTTTTCAGATTTTCCAGCATGCTGATGTAGGAAAAAGACTTCTTAAAGAAAAAACCGATATATTCTTCATTGATCCTGGTATGTTCCATTAACTTTAAATTGGAGGACTGCAGCTGATCCTTTTGTTCGTTGATGAGCCGCTCGTTCACTTTGATTTTTCTGAGCTGGATGAAAACGACGAACAGGATGCAAACGGCAACTACAACGATCACAGCGAATATTAAAGTATAAATGATTGATTTATCTCTTTGCCTTTCGGTCTCCAGGATCGTTTTTCCTGCTATCAGGGGCAGGACGTTTTGTATATCAATTTTATGGCTTCTGGAACTGTAAAATTCTGCATCCGATATCGCCTTGTTCAGGCACACATAAGCCATCTTCAGATCCCCGGCCTTGTAAAGTTCCTCTCCCAGTTTGAGAATCGCCTCGGTCTCCTTGGTAGATGAACGTATGTCACTGATAGCCGAAAGGGACAGGAGTGCGATCCTGTCATCCCCTTCATAGTTGTGACTCAGTTTCATCGCCACCATCGCGATGTCGTGGTTAGATAATCCCCTGTGAGTAATAAAGTGCAGATAGAATTCTGATGATGGTTTCAGTTGGGCGGATGAGCCGGTTGAAGAGGCTAAATTGATCGTTTTTTCAAAGTCATTAAGCGGTGCCACTGAAACCATGTTTTCGAACTGCTTATCAGCCTCCTCCCTGTATTTCTTCGCATAGTAACGATCGTTGTTGTACCTGGCAAGAGCGCCATAGAACCGTGATTTTGAGTCGTAGTATGTGGCTTTGAGCTTGCCGGCAATCGTGTCTTTGTCAAATTCCATGACCAGCTCATGTGCCTCCTTAAACATACCAGACAACGTAAGTACCTTCAGTAGTTTCAGTTTACTTTCCTGTACCCGGTATGTGTCACCATTTTGCTGACTGAGATCTATCATCTTCTTTACGTAGACATACGAGGAGTCAAACTGGTAAGATTTATATTCGTCCAGCATCTTGCCGTAAAGGGCATACATCTGCAAATACCCCCGGTTTGACGGATGATTAAGGGTAGCTCTCAGGGACTGGATTTTGGCTTCCTTCTGCCGGTCGTAATCTTTGTTTTTTAACTCGATCCGAAGCAGACTGAGCAAGCTGTCTTTGCTTGAAGAGCAAAAAGCCTGTTTGCCCATTATGGACACAAGAAACAGCATGCATACAGCTGAAAGTTTGATTTTTGTCATCTCCGGACTTTATTTAATCTGCAAAATAAGGAATCGGAACTGTTGTATCAAGCTTCTAAATGGGGCTATTTTTGCCGTTGCCATCTGGTCATTCTTAACCGGGGGATGCTGGCCTAGCGATATTTTTTGCGTGCATCCGGTTTACTCCTCTTGTATAAGGAAGTATTCAGACAGGCCGGCTGTATCAATTAGCTATGCCAATGACTAAAAAGAATAGAAGACGAAGACGTATGCCAGATATTGTAACTTCATTGTTTACTTAATAGGGATTTGGATTCCTTTTTCCAGTGTGCC
>JBQGEO010000063.1:0-3160 GCA_052039655.1 Pararcticibacter sp. | reverse complement strand
ATGTCAGTTCCTGCTGATAATACAACTGATTATACTCATCCGCATAGTCCTTCAAGTGTTGAACAAGCGGAGGAAATGTTATCTTTTCCATTGTAGCCAGCGTTTGTAGTTACTGTATCGCTGATAGTAATATTTCAGTTTAAGGATATCGTCGGCGCGGTATCCGTATAGTTTTTTCTCCTGCGACCATTTATACAACTGTCTTTCAATATCCTGGAGGCGCTGTTCAACTTCTCTCAACGTGACATTTTCAAGGCCTTGTTTAAAGTGTTCATCAAACTTATCCATCGGATCGTTCCGGTCGAGATCCATGCTCAGGTACTCCTGGCAGGAAATATCGAATATTTTCCGGAGCCAGACAATTTTATCTACCCGGTACTTTTCGTTTCCCGGCTGATCGAAAAAGGGAGATTCCAGATGAGGAGAAAAAGTATCATGCAGTACAAAAGGTAAGATCTGCCGGATATCTTCCAGCTCCACCTGCTTATTCCCCCGGAAATAGGCCAAAGCTTTGGAGAAAATCAGAAGAGTGGTGATTTTGCGCACGGAAACGCCGTTCAGGGTTTGAGAGCCCAGATCTTTCACATGGTCTTTTCCTGTCTCCTGCCGGAACAATGTTTTGAAGTCCAGTGCGGAAAGCTTCACAGTGTCCTTTGTCATATATTCAAGCCTGTCGGAAGCAGGCTCAAAAAATTCAAACTGCCGGCAGAAAAATTCAATCCTTTTACGCAGTTCATCGGAAATCCGGATAGCCCTTACCTCTTTATTGATCTGGTTTAATTCCTCCTCCGAAAAGATGATCTCCTGAGGGATCATCGACTCAGGCTTAAAATTCAGTTCTATCCGTTTAAGCAGGTCGTCAATGAAACGCGTATTGAAATGAAAAGCGCGGATAACAATATCAATTCTGTCTTTCAAAGCCTCGATTACCTGGTAAGTGCCTCCCCCCGCATCATCGTTTGCTGTAAGATACCATGAAGAAGGGGGACATTCAAAGATCTGGTCGAATATTTCAGCGTAGTTGTCGGAGAGAACTGTCAGCAAAGCGGATTGGGTTCTGGTGGGAATCCGGTTGTATTCATCAATGATTTTCACATTCATGCCCAGCCATTTTCTCCAGGCAATACGAATATCAGAGGTCTTTTCTGCTTTTACCATGTCCGCCGGCAAAGGATGCCCTAGAAGATCTGCAATTGTCATTTGCGGCTGACCATGCTGAATAGCGCGCATTACATCGGTTTTTGTATATCCGGCCAGCAAACCCATCAATACGCAGGTTGCTGTCTTTCCCCTTCCCGGACCACCTACGATCAGGCATTTGCCCCTTACTATTAGATTTAAAAGCGGAACCAGCACAAAGCTGGAATAACTTTGCCCTTTAGGTAAGCTCAGTTGTACCTTACTATCCCCGAAGCTAAACTGCCTGGGGTCTCCTTCATCGTACTCAATATCATAAAAAGGACTGATAATGGCGGTATTGCTTATCCAGAAATAAGCTTGCCGCAGCTTCTCATCTAATATTGTACCTGTGTGTTCCTCTTCCAAGCTCTCCTCTCCGGAATATAGATCCTGAACATCGAAACGTTCCGGAGCCGGGGCTTCTTGCGGGTTGGTCGGGGCAGAGGGTACCTTTTGAAAGATCCCTAATGTTTTATTTAGAAAGTCCATATCCGTGTTAAAATGATCATTTGCAACGAATAAACTATTGCACACCTTTGTTTAAGGGTTGCGGTAAGTTACTCGCAGTGCCGGCAGGCAATTTAGTAATTTGATGCTTAAATTGCTTAGTTATCAGGAATGCCCGTCAACATTATATAAATTCTATGGCAGAGCACAAATTTGTCTTATTTCCCAGGTTTGTGTTTTATATTCCAATATTAATGATCAGGGGCTTAATGCCCCTCGTGTTCTTCGCTGTTCTTTAATTTTGACAACAGGTCGTAAGTTCCTTTCAGCACAATTGTTCCATTGTAATCCCGGCCTGCCGGGAGATCTACCTGCACGAGCTCTCCATCTGCGTTACCGGTTGTGACGCCAACCATTTCGAAATAGAAGGTCTTTTCTTTTCCGGCAGAAGGCTCTGTGTTCCCGCCGTTTTCCCGGTGGCCATCTGCATCCTGGTGCGTTCCCTTTTCGTGTTCAGGAGAGTCGGTTGCAACAAAAATGTACTTTTTACCCTGAAAATCCACTATGGCGCTTTGAGGCAAAGTCAATGCACGGGTTTCCCCTGTCTCAATAAATGCCTTCAGGTAAGTATTGGGAATGAATGCATTGCCGCCATCGGCAATAGCATGCACCGTGATGGTCTTATCCGGCCTGATTTCCCGTCCGGCCAGCTGGATCCGGGCATAACGTTCGGTGGTTTCGCCCGCCAGCGTAAAACGCACACGCTGTCCCGGCTTCACCAGTTCCGCATCTTTTTCAAAAACATTCAATTCAACGTGAAGATCAGATCCATCGACGATTTCAAACATGATATCGTTGGGATTAACAAACTTTCCTGCCTTCACATTTACTTTAGTAACATAACCGGTTGCCGGCGAATAAATATTAATCCAACTGCGAATGCCGGAAGCGGTCAGCGACGAAGCATTAATGTTAATCAATTTCAATCGCTGACGCAAAGCACTTTCTCTGGCCTGAGCAATCTGGTACTGGGATTTTGCCTGTTGCAGTGTCTTCTGGGAATTTATATTCTGGCTCGCCAGGGTCTGTTGCCGCTGGTATTCTGCTTCGTTGAGGGAAAGCTGGCTTTTGCTCTCCAGGTAATCCTGCTGAAGTTGCACATAATCCTGATTTTCCAGGACCGCAATGACCTGTCCTTTTCTGACAGAGCTTCCCTGTAAAAGAGGGGTCGATTTTACAATGCCTCCCATTTGGGTAGTAACACTTATCAGGCCCTGGGGAGGAACATCGATATAGCCTGTAACTTTAAGCAGTCCGCTGATCGCTTTCATTTCAGCAGAACCCATCACAATACCAATTGATTTATACTGGGCCTGAGTAATCTCAGCAACATTTTCATTTTCAGTATGACTCTCTTCGGCAGCTGTTTCCCCTGATTCGTTTGTGTTCCGGCTTCCGCATGCCAGCAGGAAAAGCGCGAAAACCAGTGTCGCTGCAAGTGCTAAACCTTCATTAAATTTCTTCTTCATTGTCT
>JBQGEO010000062.1:0-11128 GCA_052039655.1 Pararcticibacter sp. | reverse complement strand
TCACGCCCGTTAGTTACCGTTTTTACTTCGTATCCCTTTTCTTTGAGAAACATTATATGGGGCTTTAAAAAGTCTATTTCATCATCTGCCCATAATATTGTGGTTTCCTGCATTTCTATTTAATAATTATGTGGGTTATTTTATTTTAACAACTTATAACAATAATACATGTTTTTGTATTAGGGAATTTTAACAATTTTGCAGAGGGGACATTAACTTGAACAAGAAAAAAATAATTAACGATCCGGTTTACGGTTTTATTACAATACCAGCAGGCCTCATATTTGATTTAATTGAGCATCCTTATTTCCAGCGGCTACGCAATATCAAACAGATGGGAATGGCTTACCTGGTATACCCGGGAGCGATTCATACACGTTTCCATCATGCTATTGGCGCTATGCATCTTATGGGAATGGCGATTGAAACACTGAGAGGTAAGGGACACGAGATCACCGTGGAAGAGGAAGAAGCTGTTAACGTGGCAATCCTGCTGCATGATATCGGCCATGGCCCGTTCTCTCATGCGCTGGAGCATACCATCGTGGAAGGAATTTCGCATGAACATATTTCTTCACTTCTGATGAATAACCTGAACCGCCAATTCGGCAATAAACTTGAACTGGCCCTTGAAGTCTTCAATAACCGGTATCATAAACCGTTCCTCCATCAGTTGGTATCAAGTCAGCTTGACTGCGACAGAATGGATTACCTGAGCAGAGACAGTTTCTTCACGGGTGTTTCGGAGGGTATAATTGGTTTTGACAGGATTATAAAAATGCTGAATGTATCTAACGGACAGCTCGTCGTTGAGGAAAAAGCTATTTATTCAATTGAAAAATTCCTCATTGCCAGAAGGCTTATGTACTGGCAGGTATATCTTCATAAAACATCCGTATCTGCGGAACACATGTTGGTTAATATCCTGAAGAGGGCAAAGTTTCTTGCCTCTCACGGAGAAGATTTATTTGCTACACCCAATTTTCGTCATTTCCTGGTAAAGTCTGTCACGAAGAAGGATTTTGAAGAAGACCCGGTGCATCTGGAATGTTTTTCCTCACTGGATGATTACGACATTTATACATCTATTAAGGTATGGGCAGGAGCGGATGATTTCGTTCTTTCCTATCTATGTAAAAGTTTACTAAGCAGATCTCTTTATAAAACAGAGATGACGAATGATCTTCCGGATGAAGGCAAGATAACAGAGTTGCGGACCAGGGCAAAAAATCTTTATCCGGTTACCGAAGCGGAAACAAGTTATTTTGTTTTCGCAGACACCGTTATAAATAATGCATATAAAGTGGGTGACGGGAATATTTACATTTTAACGAAAGACGGATCCGTTAAGGACATAACGGGTGCATCCGATAATTCTACACTGGAAGCTCTTGCACAAACGGTAAAAAAACACATTCTTTGCTATACAAAGGAATTAAAATCAGTCTGATTTAACTGAGTTTAAGCCCGGTAAGAACTAATATTTTTCAAATTTGTTCATAAACTAATAACATATAAATTTGCCCGATGCAATTTACTGCCCAACAGATCGGAATTTTACTGAATGGAAATGTGGATGGAAATCCGGACGTTACAGTAAATGAGCTGGCCAAAATTGAAGAAGCCGGTGCGGGTTCCCTCTCATTTCTTGCCAATCCGAAATACGAGTCGTTCTTATATAAGACTAACGCATCGATCGTGATTGTTGGCGAGGATTTTGTCCCATCGTCTGAAGTAACTGCTACCTTGGTAAGGGTAAAGGACCCGTATAGTGCTTTTTCCGTTTTACTGGAGAAATATAACACTATTAAGCTAAACAAGGTTGGAATAGAGCAGCCATCTTTTGTTCATCCTTCTGCAAGAATCGGAAAAGATGCCTACATAGGAGCATTCGCTTATGTCGGAGCAGGTGCAATTGTGGGCGATAATTGTAAAATCTATCCCCAGACCTACGTCGGAGATAATGCAGAGATCGGTAATGATTGTACGTTTTTTCCCGGGGTAAAGATATACCATGATTGTAAAATAGGATCACGGGTTGTCATTCATGCTGGTTCTGTTATCGGAAGCGACGGATTCGGTTTTGCGCCCCAGGCCGACGGCAGTTATAATAAGATCAGCCAGATCGGGAATGTAATTATAGAAGACGATGTAGAAATTGGCGCGAACTCCTCCATTGATCGTGCCACTATGGGTTCAACCATCATACGGCAGGGAGTAAAGCTGGATAACCTTATTCAGATAGCTCATAACGCTGAGATTGGAAAAAACACTGTCATTGCTGCCCAAACAGGAGTTTCCGGCAGCTCGAAAATCGGAGAACAGTGTATCATAGGAGGGCAGGTAGGAATTGTCGGCCACATCTCGGTAGCTAAAGGCAGCCAGATCCAGGCCCAATCCGGTGTAAACCGCTCAATTGAGGAAGAAGGAAAGAAGTGGGCAGGAACGCCATTTTCCAGCTATACCAATCAGATGCGTGCACAGGTCATCTTCAACAGGCTTCCAGACCTGGAACGAAAACTGGAACAACTTGAAAAAGCACTCAAAGACAAACTTTAAAAATAGTTGATACATGCATCAGGACATGAATGTTAAACAAAGAACTATAAGGGAAGAGATTACCATTTCAGGAACAGGTCTCCATACAGGACAACCTGTAAATATGACATTTAAACCCGCTCCCGAAAACCATGGCTACAAGTTTAAACGGGTTGATATAGATGGTCAGCCTGTAATTGATGCCGATGTTGACAATGTTACTGATACATCAAGGGGTACAACTATTTCACAGAACGGAGCCAGTGTCAGCACTGTAGAACACGTACTTGCTGCACTTGTCGGTTTCCAGATTGACAATGTATTAATTGAACTCGACGGCCCTGAGACACCTATTATGGATGGCAGTTCCATCCAGTTCATCGAGGCTTTTGAGAAAGCTGGCTTAGTAGAACAGGATGCGGACCGTGAATATTATGTTATTCCAAACAATATTCATTATACAGAACCCGACAGGCGTGTGGAAATGGTTGCAATGCCTCTTGAGGATGATTACCGCTTTACCTGTATGATCGACTATAATTCTCCGGTACTCGGCAGTCAGCATGCAGCTATAACAGGTATTTCTGAATTCAAGAAAGAGGTAGCCTCCAGCCGCACTTTTTGCTTCCTTCACGAGCTTGAAATGCTTCTTGAGCACAACCTGATCAAAGGCGGCGACCTGAATAATGCCATTGTTGTGGTAGACAAGGAGGTCAGTAAAGACGAACTAAAGCACCTGGCAGTACTGTTTCACAGGGAAGATATTGATGTTGCAAAAGAGGGGATACTTAACAATATAGAACTGCGCCATCAAAACGAACCAGCACGGCACAAGCTTCTTGATATGATCGGCGACCTGGCATTGGTTGGCACTCCTTTGAGAGGCCACATAATGGCTGCGAGACCGGGACATGCGGCTAACGTTGCTTTCGCAAAACGGATTAAAGCACAGATTAAGAGAGAAAGGAGTAAAAAAACGGTAAAGGTTTACGACCCTACCATGCCTCCTGTTTATGATACGACCCAGATCATGAATATATTGCCGCACAGGCAACCTTTCCTTCTTGTTGATAAGATCCTCGAGCTCACTAAAAACCACGTAGTGGGATTAAAGAACGTAACTATGAACGAGGACTTCTTCAGAGGTCACTTTCCTGGTTCTCCTATTTTCCCCGGGGTTCTTCATATTGAAGCGATGGCACAAACAGGTGGCATCCTTGTATTAAATACCGTACCGGACCCTGAAAACTGGCTTACCTTATTCCTGAAAATTGAGAATGCACGGTTTAAAGCACAGGTGACGCCGGGCGACACCGTAATATACAGATGTGATCTCATGACACCTATCCGCCGTGGAATAGCGCAAATGAAAGGCGTTGGGATGGTTGGTGAAAAAGTTGTAGTAGAAGCCGAACTAATGGCTCAGATTGTAAAAGTGAAAAACGAAGAACAATGATCCAACCTCTAGCATATATACACCCTCAGGCGAAGATTGCCGATAATGTAGTAATTGAGCCCTTTGTTACAATACACAAAAACGTTGAGATAGGCGAGGGAACCTGGATAGGACCGAACGTCACCATCATGGATGGAGCACGTATCGGAAAAAACTGCCGTATTTTTCCAGGGGCAGTAATCTCGGCTATACCGCAGGATCTGAAATTTGCGGGAGAAGATACGACAGCCGAAATCGGTGACAATACTACTATCCGAGAATGTGTTACCATTAACAGGGGAACGAAAGACAAGTGGAAAACAGTAGTTGGAAATAACTGCCTTATTCAGGCATACTGCCATATCGCACATGATTGTTTCATTGGCAACAACTGCATATTCTCCAACAGCACAACCCTGGCCGGGCATATTACGATAGGCGATTATGTGGTTCTCGCTGGACTGGTAGCTATTCACCAGTTTTGTAAGGTTGGTTCTCATGCCTTTATTACAGGTGGCTCACTTGTCAGAAAGGACGTTCCTCCTTATGTAAAAGCAGCCCGTGAACCCCTCTCCTACGTAGGCATCAACTCGGTAGGCCTTCGCCGCCGCGGTTTTACCTCTGAGCAGATCAATGAAATTCAGGATATCTACCGAACACTGTTTGTAAAGAAATATAATATTACAACGGCTCTCGACATTATAGAAGCTGAGCATCAGCCAACAGAGATAAGAGACGAAATTCTTGATTTTATCAGGAATTCTAACCGTGGTATCATGAAAGGATTTACAGGGGCTTAATTAGTTTACCAGTAACTCTTTCCTGATAAGAGAAACCGGATTTACAATGGCCGGCGTGGATTAATGTTTTGAAAAAATATTCTATCTTTGCCGCCTATAATCCTAAGAAATTGTATGGCAAAAGCTTCAGACATAAAAAACGGCAATATCCTGCGCTTTAATGGGGAACTTGTAACAGTTGAAGAGTTCATCCACAGGACTCCCGGTAATCTACGGGCCTTCTACCAGGCCAGGATGAGAAACGTTAAGACGGGCAAACTGGTAGAATACCGCTTCCGGACAGACGAAGAAGTTGAAATCTGTCGCGTTGAAACCAACGACTATCAATATCTGTACGATGATGGCGACTTCTTCGTAGTAATGGATAACAATACATACGAACAATTTAACATTCCGAAATTCCTGTTTGGTGAAGCGGCAAGATTCATGAAGGAAGGGATGAACGTGATTGTCGCATTTGAAAGTGACGAGCCGATCATGGCGCAGGCGCCAACCAGCGTTGAGCTCGAAATTACATATACAGAACCGGCAGTAAAGGGCGATACTTCTACTAATGCCATGAAGTACGCGACCGTTGAAACCGGTGTGGAGATCCGGGTACCCCTGTTTATAAATCAGGGTGAGAAAGTAAGGGTCGATACTCGTACCGGTGATTATATTGAACGCGTAAAATAATCCCATATCAGGGAGTTAAAAGTTCAGGTTAAAACGGTCTTAATAATTAAGACCGTTTTTTTTATTTTTAATTATGCTAAAGCAAAGTCTAAGGAAGCTATATCTGGAAAAACGAAAAAGTCTGCAACCCGAAGAAATAGACATTCTTAGCCTTAAGATTACCAAACGGTTCTTTCAGATTCCGCTTTCAGATGTCAATTATCTGCACATCTTCTATCCTATAATTGGAAAGCACGAATTTAACAGACTCCTAATCGCTGAAAAAATCAGGAAAGATCACCCGCAAAAGAATCTGGTATTACCTAAAAGCGATTTTCATCATCATACACTCCGCAATATTATATGGAAAGAAGATACTCCTCTTGCCATGAATGAATGGGGGATCACCGAACCGGAATCAGGTGATGAAGTCGCTTCCGAATTAATTGACATGATTATTATTCCTTTACTTGCATACGACCGGGCGGGCAACCGGATAGGATACGGAAAAGGATTTTACGACCGCTTTCTCCAGGACTGCCGTCCCCAAACAAAAAAAGTAGGTATCTCCTTTTTCGGGCCTGAACAGAAGATAGACGCAGAGCAGCACGATATTCCCCTCGACCTGTGTATTACTCCGGATACAATCTGGACTTTCAATTAAACATCCAGTTCGAGCAATACAGGACAATGGTCTGAATGCACCGCCTCACAAAGGATAGCAGATCTCTTAAGGCTGGGCTCCAGATCCTTGCTCACCATATTGTAGTCTATACGCCATCCCAGATTCTTCTTCCTTGCTCCCGCTCTGAAACTCCACCACGTATAATGATGCGGATCATTGTTAAAATACCGGAAACTGTCGATAAATCCGTTATTAATGAAGTTTTCCATCCATTCCCGTTCAGCCGGCAAAAAACCCGAGGAGTTGGCGTTCGACTTGGGATTATGGATATCTATAGGCCGATGGCAGATATTATAATCCCCTGAAATAACCAGGCGGGGCCGCTCCTGCTTCAACTTGTCAACGTACATTTGAAAATCGTCAAGAAAACGGTATTTAAAAAGCTGCCTTTCATCTCCGCTCGAGCCGGAAGGAAAATAGGTACTTAAAACCGATACTCCTTCAAAATCCGCCCTTATTATTCTTCCCTCAAAATCGTAGTCACAATGACCACAGCCATATTCGATATGGAGTGGCGTCTTTTTCGTTAAGATTGCTGTTCCACTATATCCCTTTTTCTGAGCCGGATACCAATAATGTTCATACCCCATTTGCTCCAATAAAAAGAGATCCGAAAGCTGCTCACGGCTAGCCTTGATCTCCTGGAGACAAACTACATCCGGATCAGCTGCCTGAAGCCATCCCAACCAGTTTTTTCCGAAAGCAGAACGAATGCCGTTTACATTATATGTTATTATTTTCATTATATACTATTGCCTTGCTGGCGAGCCCGCTGCAATTCCAATACATCCAAGCCACCTCCTATAAAAGATCAATGTTATTTATTTCTGAAAGAGAATAAGGACTACCGGGATCTACATAATCAGTTTTCTTCTGAAACTCTCCTGAAGAAGCTCTTTTTCCAGTTTGCGCGCGTCTCTTTTTTTCAGAAGATATATCGTCATTTTTACATCTGTCAGCGGACGATCATTTCCATCTGTTGGAAGTGACGCAATAGAATCCACCATTTCGATTCCTCTGACGACCTCACCAAAGACCGTATACTTCTGGTCAAGAAAAGGCGAACCGCCTATTGTCTGATAAACCTTCCGCTGTTCGGGAGGGATGCTCCTTCCGTCAAGCTTTTTCTTCTCCACTATGTTGAGCTCTTCATTTGTATAGGTCTTTCCCTGTACGATATAAAACTGGCATGCACTCGAAGATTTTGCAGGGTTATCATCCCTCGCGGCAGCTAAAGCACCCTTTTTATGGAACAGTCCGGGATTAAACTCCGCCGGGATCCTGTAACCCAGATCTCCTTCCCCCAATAATTGTCCCTGACTGGCATTTTTAGAGTCGGGGTCACCTCCCTGTATCATAAACGATTTGATGACCCGGTGGTAAAGAGTTCCGTCGTAAAAGCCCTTTTTTACGAGTTTTATAAAGTTATCGCGGTGAAGCGGGGTTTCGTTATATAATTTCACTATACACTCACCCTTCGCCGTCGATATCCGTACATATTGATTTTTAGGTTTTTTCAGAAAATCAAGGATTCCTTGTGCCTGTACAGGCACTGTTACAGACATTAAGATGATGAGAGCTGTAAAGTACAGAGCTTTTATTTCATACTTAGAACTTCGGATCAGCATATTGAAGACAATCATTCAAATTACTAATTAACAGAATATTCATCAAAATAAGATACAATGAGAGATTTCAAAAGCATCTCCTGCTCTAGTAAAGCATATGAAGGAAGAGGTTTTACTAATTTCCAGTGTGGCCATCCATCCTGATCAAGTCCCTCCAGCTCATAAAATCCCATCTCGCTCAATAGGCGGCAGGTAGCAATATGCATCAATTCCTCTTTTTGACGTTTTGAAAATTTCCGCGGTCCTTTTCCCAGCTCCTGTACTCCAATCAGAAAAAGCATCACCTTGATGTCGGGCTTCTCTGTATCAAAGTCGGCTGATATTTTTTCCTGCAACTCCTTCCATCTTGTATTTACTTCTGCGGGTGACATATATATTGTTTGTATTTTAACGTTAATTAACAGACATAATTATCCGCCGGGCAAAACTGCACGTCACGCAAAAGTCCGGCAAATAGCTGGTATTCGATTAATTTTTCATATATTTATTTAAAATGCACACGTAAGAACGGATAGAAGATTAACTTATCAACAAAAACAAAATGCTATACAACTGTTATTTAGTTAATTAACCAGATCCTCACCGGATGTTGAAAATTAAGCAGCCAGGGAAAACTCTATTTTAACTAATTTAATAAAGTTAATCGATGAAATACCAGGTTCTGGCAGTCATATCCGGGGAAACCGTTCTTAAATTTATCATTAATGGAAGAAGATTTTGAATTTGAATTCTCTGAAGATCCAAGGTTTTCAGTAGAGAGATATGAGGAGATGATCAGGAATGAGGATCAATATTTTTTTGATTCACAGGCATTTGAGAATATCATAGATTATTATATTGAGAAAAACGACCCTATAAAAGCGCTTCAGGTAGTTGACTATGCCGTTAGCCAGCATCCATTTGCTGCTGTCTTCTTCATAAAACAGGCTCAGCTATTTGTAGCTACCAACCAATTGGATGATGCTTTTGAAGCCTTAAACAAAGCAGAAACACTGGAACGTTCTGAAGGTGATATTTACCTGATCAGGGGCAATATATTTGAAGCACTCGACAGGCCCGAAGAAGCGCTGGAAAACTATAAAACGGCCCTCTCACTAGCAGAGAACAAAGATGAGATATACCTGATGATTGCGCTGGTTTATCAAAACACAGGAGACTACGAAAGCGCCGTGAAAAATCTCAAAAGGTGCCTTGAGCATAATATGGAACACCAGGATGCTTTATATGAACTGGCATTCTGCTATGATGTGCTCGACAAACAGGAAGAAAGCATCCAGTTCTATAAGCAGTATATCGATAACGAGCCTTATTCTTATGCTGCGTGGTATAATCTTGGTAATGCATATCACAAGCTAAACCTTTATGAAAAGGCTATAGACGCCTATGATTATGCCATATTGATCAAAGAAAACTTTGCCTCTGCATATTTTAATAAAGGGAACTCCCTGATCCATCTGGATAAGTTCAGCGATGCCATAGATGTGTACAAACAAACATTTGAATATGAACCGCCGAATGCTGATACTTATTGTGCTATAGGCGAGTGTTATGAAAAGCTTGAACAGATGGAAGAAGCCCGTTCCTTCTACAAAAAAGCTGTTAAGCTTGACACCAAACTTTCTGATGCCTGGTTTGGTATCGGGGTAACGCTGGATTTTGAAGACCGTTACTTTGAGTCTCTGCACTTCTACAAAAAGGCACTCGCGCTTGACGATAGTAATCCGGACTATTGGTTTGCCATGGCCGATGCCTATTATAAGCTGGGAAAACTGGAAGATTCAGAAAAAGCCTACACGAAGGTTATTGAACTGAATCCTGTGGATATTGAAGCGTGGCTTGACTATTCTTCTATCCTCTATGAGCAAAGTAAGTTAGAAAGCGCCATTGAGACCATAGCTGAAGCAATTAAACATAATACAGACGCTGCTGAGCTCTACTATAGAATGGTTGCATACCTCTTTGCTTCCGGTCAATATAATGAAGCTCTCAATTTTCTTGAGCTTGCTTTAAAAATTGATCCGGCCAAGCATGAAATACTATTTGAGTATCTCCCTCAGCTCCAAGACAATAAGATAATTATTGATATTATAAACAAATACCTTATCTAGGAAATTTCCGTCAAAAAGAAGAAATAAAATCCGGTACTTTAAGAATGTATTGGATTTTTTTCTAAGATTTGCAGCGTATGATGAATTTCGATTTAGAGAAAATTCCTTTCCGTACGTCAAAACCCCGGCAAAACGGATTGACGATGGTGATGGACAAAGGGTTAAGTGTCCGTGAAATTGAGAACTTAATAGAAGTAGCTGGTCCCCACATCGACATTGTAAAGTTAGGATGGGCAACTTCTTACGTCACCCCCAACCTCAGCGAAAAACTCAAAGTGTACAAAAATGCAGGAATACCAGTTTATTTCGGAGGAACGCTGTTTGAAGCTTTTGTAATAAGAAACCAGTTTGACGATTACCGCCGTGTACTGGACAAATACGGACTGCAATTTGCCGAAGTATCTGATGGCTCTATTGAAATCCCTCACGATGAGAAGTGTGATTATATTTCAAAGCTAAGTTCACAGGTCACGGTCATTTCGGAAGTGGGTTCAAAAGATGCTCAAAAGATCTTTGCACCTTATAAATGGATCAAAATGATGACTGCTGAACTCGAGGCAGGGTCATGGAAGCTAATAGCCGAGTCGCGGGAAAGCGGCAACGTTGGTATTTACCGGGATTCAGGAGAAGTGAGGGAAGGACTGGTGGACGAGATCCTCACTCAAATACCCGAAGAGAAAATAATATGGGAAGCCCCCCAGAAAGGTCAGCAGGTTTGGTTTATTAAATTACTGGGAGCGAACGTCAACCTTGGTAATATTGCACCAGCCGAAGTTATTCCACTTGAAACGATACGCCTTGGGCTGCGTGGAGACACTTTTAACCATTTCATTAACACAATTTAGCCTCTCTCTCGTTACAAAGAAATATGAAGAAGTTCGGGCTGATCGGCTATCCATTAAGCCATTCGTTTTCGAAAAAATACTTTTCTGAAAAATTTGAAAAAGAGGGATTAACAGACTATTCATACGAATTATTCCCGCTTGAAAACCTCAGTGACTTTGAAAAGCTGATTTCATCAAACCCCGATCTTTGTGGTCTGAATGTAACCATCCCCCATAAAATCGGAGTCATGTTCTATCTTGATAAGATTGATCCGGCCGCAAAAGCGATAGACGCTGTAAACTGTATAAAAATAATAAAGCAAAAGCCAGTGGAATCATTCTTCACAGGCGAACTTTCGTCAAATAAAGTGCGTCTGGAGGGATTTAATACAGATAGTTACGGCTTTGAGCAATCGCTAAAACCCCTGCTCAAAAAGCATCATAATAAGGCTCTTG
>JBQGEO010000061.1:0-5812 GCA_052039655.1 Pararcticibacter sp. | reverse complement strand
GTAAGTAATTGCCTGAGGGAGATTGAAGCGAGCCTGCTTTCGTAAATCTCCATTGGCATACCCGCTTGTACCGTTATTCCCCCTTCCGGCAAATGTGCTTACCCTACCCTGCGGCGTCAGGATGCGTATGGCGTGATTTTCCGCATCGCAGAAATAAAAATCGTACAGGTCGTCTTCTCCCGCTTTTTCATACTCAGGATTTTTTACGAACACCCCTTGTACAGGCTTATTCAGACGCGCAGCCGTACCTACTCCGTCGACGTAGTCGGCACTACCTGAAACCCCGCAGACAGTATAGGGAACCTTAAAGGTTTTCTTTTCACGGTCGTAATCGGTACGCATTATATAATGCTTTTGATTTGCGATTAAATAGGCATAATCCCCTGAAGGATGAACAACCATATACAAGGACACCCTGGTATCCGGAGTTGTAAACGCAAGTTTATCCTCTTTGGTAACAAAATCGTACCGTCGTACTTCAGCCGTATAATATTTTGAGTAATACAATTCTCCGTTTTGCGGATGTACCATTGAGCCGTTCACACTCCTTGCATAAACCGGGATAGCTTCTTTTTGAAGAAAATTGGATGAACGGGAAAATATATAATTGCCATATTTGGTATCGCTCGCCTGGTTTTCAGAAACAATCATATCCTGATTCCCGTCAACCCGCCAATCGATCATCGAGACCTGAGCCATATCGGTTTTGAAAATGCTCACATATCGATTTTTAAAATCAATCAAACGGGCGTTATTCTTATCTCCTGAGAAATAGAGCTTGTCATGATCACGGGGATCAAACGTGAACCACAGAATTCCCTTAAACGCCCCGCAATCTTCGAAAGGCCCTTCCTTTTCCTTATAATTGGCGGCTACTTCATAATATGTCCCTAAAAAAGTCGAAACAAGGTACTTCTTTACATAAGTTAACCGTTCTTTTGCATCGGCCTGGGCAACTTCCTGTTTGTCGTCATCAAGAACACTTACTTTTATATCTCCGTCATAGGCCTTCATCGGAACAATACAATACACATTATTACTGGTCACTTTGAGAATCTTTGCTCTTTGCCCTCCAACGGTGACTTTTATTCTTGATGTGTCCGTTCCAAAATTTTCACCGTAAATAACCAGGTCGCTCCCCGATCCTCCTTCTTTAGGCGAGAAATCTGTGACTACTACCGGTTTAGACGGATCGTAACCAGCTTCCTCCTTTCCGCCATCATCCTTTTTACACTGCGCTAAGCAAAACGCTATCAACGCGAGCAACATCCAACGGATTTGCCGACGGTGAGTTTTAACATTTTTTTCTAATCTCATATACATAATTGCTTGGTCCGGTTAATGCCGGGTTACTTTTCTGTTAATTATTCTTTTGTCGTGCGACTCAACCAGCGGAGAGGACATAGTATATTAGCCGGTCTGTCTCAAAATTAAAAAACAGCAAACAGCTACGCTATTAGCTTTACAGCGCAATCCTGTGGGCACAATCACCTTTTATTCGAATTCACAAAGCAATCCATTCATGCAGGCGGATGAGCAAAAGAAGCCCTTCCTGCGTTGATAAACGGAACACTGGTTACAGATATGCAGGCATCCCCCCTGCGTAAGCCTCATGACCGCTTACGACCGGATTACCTCATAAAAAATATAGAATTGTCTTTGGTTGCCTTTGCCGGGAAGATCAAATAGCGGAATGCCTCAGATCTTTCATTTTCGTCCACGACAATTATTTATCCGGAAACTTCTTAGTTGGATAAGCCTGGTCCGGGATTGACTTTACTGGGAGTAATTGTTTATCATAACAATAATTTGGCTTAAAATTCTGAATTTAATTGGCTCTGGAAAACTCTTTCTCTGAGTCATCCGTCTGAAACAAACAGTTTATTAATCATGTGATATAGTTAACAATTGGCTAAATCGTTTTTGCAAAAAATGTGTACAAATGGCTTATTCTAGTAATGGCGTCGTTCGTATAATATAATGGAGTTACCGGGATATTACTGAAGGAATTCTTCAGCTTAATCCTTCAGTCCCGGAATAGATCCACGATTCAAAGTAAAGAAATGAGGTCAGCATTATCTGTTCAAACTTTTGTCGATTCGTCTCAAAATTTCAGACATACACGGGTAATACCAAGCAATTGAAGCTCGCGAACAAATACGAGAATTGATCTCATCCTCCAATGAATAATGATTTTCTTATAAAATCAAAGGGAGCATAGAGATCATCTACCAGATGACATGAGACTAAGGTTAGGTTGTAAATGCCCGGACCAAACCACCGGGCAGTATGCTTGTGCACAATACAGGTTTACAACGGCAGTGAAATCCGAAACTCCGCCCCCCCTTCATTCCTTACTTCAATTTCTCCTCCATGCGCGCTAACGTATTGTTTCACGATAGCTAATCCCAACCCCGTTCCGTTTGCCTTGTTCATCGTAACAAAAGGTTCGAAAAGGCTTTTCTGAAGTCCCATGGGTATACCGGGACCATTATCTTTCACTGAAATTACCGCTCTTCCTTCCGACGGCTCTGCTATTGCAGTCAGGTGTATTGAAGGGTTTTCAACATGGTTGTCCAGCAAAGCGTCTACAGCGTTATTAACGATATTAATAATCACCCGTCTCAGTTTACTCTTATCTCCATGCAGTATAATGTTCTCTTCAGAATGGACATCAATGTGTATAGATTCAAAACCGCCCCGCATTTTTACGTAGACAAGAGATTCATCCAGCAGGGATTTTAATTGAACCGGCTCGGTTTTTACAGGGGTGTCCTTAATGAAATCGATAAAGTCATCAAATATTTCAGATGCCTGTGCGGCTGACTTATCGATCATGTCCAGCCACTCGTTATCCAGGCCTTCTTCCCGCATCAGGCTGGTGATGACGCCAATATTCTTTATAGGTGCCCTTAAATCGTGCATCACCATACCGATTGCCTTTCCTGCAACAGAAAGTTTCTCCTGTTTCATCAGTTCCTCATGAAGTTCGGCATTACGGATCGCCTGGGCTGCATTCTGAACAAAAAGCTTCAGCAGGTACATTTTTTCAGTTTTCAGCCTGCCGGTATTTTTCAGTACCGCGAAGATGGAATAACAGTTCAGGCGTGCAAGCACCAACTCGTCCATCTGGATGACTTCATCGGGTGCGATGTGAATATCTTTCACCCGGCTTATAAGCTCCTCTAAATTTACCTTTTCTTCTATCGCTCCTATAGACAGGATCTTTTCGTAGGAATAATCGTCGTGCAGCTTTCCAAGCAAAGCCATATCCGTTTCAAGCGTTCCTGAAAGCTGGTCAAGAATATTCTTTAATAAAGTGTTGAGTTGCCCTTCATTCAATCCGATCGACGCAACCGACTCGATCAGGCTTTCCAGATTACGAAGACGATTATAATCGGTTACAGCCTTTGTAGCCAGTTGAATGATCTCCTCAGATGCATAAGGCTTACAGTGATATCCCACATTCTGCCCTGCCAGCTCGACGATCTCGTCTATTGAACGATCCGTAAATGCCGTAATGAATATGATCTCCGCTTTACTGTCGTATTCCCGGATCTTGATAGCTGTCTCAAGTCCATCCCATCCGGGCATCCGCATGTCTAAAAAGATCACAGCATAGGGCTTCCCTTCAGATACCGCCTCTTTCACTTTTTCAAGTCCCTCTTTGCCGCTTGCGGCCTTGGTGACAGTGAACAAGGGAATGCTGCTGCTTCTCGGTGCAAGTATAGGTCCGGGGGCATCCCCGAACAGGATACTGGCGGCATCATTCATAAGGCCTACCTCTGAAGAATGTTTTCTGGGCAAGAGGATCTCTTCTATATTGTCCCTTACAAATTCCTCATCGTCTATAATTAACACGGCTGTGTTCGCTTCTTTCATCCTGTTTAGTTCTGGCAATTAAATTCAATAGTTGTTGTGCTGCCTTTTCCAGGCCCCTGGCTTTCCATAGCAATGCTCCCGCCATGGCTCTCAATAATCGACTTGCTTGTATACAAACCAATACCGGTACCCTGGCTTTTGGATGTATACCCTCTTGTAAACATCTGCGCCCGGGCGGCTGAGTCAAATCCTTTCCCCGAATCAAAAATCACTAATATAATTTTGTTGTTTGTTAGGGAAAGAGACAAATGGATTTCCTTTCTATCTCCATCCGGATCAATTGCTTCTATACTGTTCTTTAGCAGATTAAGTATTACCTGCATCAGTTTTGTACGATCTCCGTTCAGATGAACAGCAACCGCAGGTAAGGACGAAAAGAACTGAATTCCTCTTTTTTCAAGACTGGCGTTAATCATAGACCGGCAGTCTCCTATTATTTCCTTTAAGTTGACAGGCTTTCGCTCCTGCGAATGGTTTCCGAGTACGTACTGACGTTGAATATTAAGAATATCCTGAATGTGGGCCGTTACACGCAGCTGTTCATTTACAGAACCCTTTACTACTTCAACACCTTTTTTCACCGAAGTATTTAGTGCTCCGATCATAGTTATCAGAGCTGATGCCTTCTGATCCCCAAGGGCGATGGCCAGCGCTTGCTGGTTCTGCTGAATAAAAACGCACAGCTTTTCCAGGTTTTCAACCCCGCTATCCTCGAGTGCCCTGTTGATCTTTGTCAGATGAGATCCGAAACCAACCAGGGCATTTCCGATGTCATGTAGCACTTCTGAAGCAATCTCATATTTGCCCTGGGCAACCGCTTTTTCCTGTTCGGCAAGCTGTAAATCTCTCTCTTCATTATACCCTAACGTGATATCATCAATACCGACGATGATACAATCCGAAAACATCTTGCTTGCTGTAATTAAAAAATATTTTTCGCTCTCCCCAACAAAAGTCGAGTACAGCTGGCTGTCAATAATAGGACCTGCAGGCTCTTTAAAATTCTTTATTTGAGCCGCTAACTCCGGATCAATAAGAGATAATATATCAAACCCATTGGCTCCGGCCCTGACAGCCCTGCCTGTGACAAGCTCCATCAAATCCTCGGCAACTAAATTCAGGCTGACGATTTCACCGTCCTCCTTTATTTCCATAACCCCAATGGCTGCATGCCTTATAATAAAGGCCAGTTTCTGATCCTCTGAAATCGTTCTATCCCCCATAAAATGTGAGTGCAATATAAAGGTGTAGTGCCTTTTACGCAAGAAGTTTTAAAAGGTTAAAGATTGCAGGCTAAATCAGTAGCGCTTTTTACAATTTCATCGTATGGACATATAAAATTTGTTTCCCATGAAAACAACAAGATGTATTAAAACAGGCATATCAGCGCTCCTTTGCATTGTCATGCTGTCATTCAGCTCCTGTTTGAAAAACGATGATGATTATGTTGAAATACCGGTAGCACTCATTTCAGCCATCAATGCTTCGCCTGATGTAGATGCTGCAGACTTTTACCTTGATCAGAACCGGGGTAACTCTGTTCCTGTCAAGAGTGGCGAAAGTCTTGATTATATCCGCGCGTATACCGGCAAAAGAAACGCATCATTTTATTTTAGCATGAATCAGCAAAAGATCAAAACGGATACGGTAACTCTGAAAGCTGACCACCTTTATTCATTGTTCTTATCAAATGTAGTGGCGACTCCCGACTATCTTTTGATCACAGATTCAATAGCTCAGCCGGAAGCGGGTAAAGCAACTATCAGGTTCGTCAATCTAAGTCCGGATGTTCAGTCGGCTGATCTGGCGGTCCAGGGAGGGAATGTTCTGGCATCGAACAAAGGATATAAGGGATATTCAGGATTTATCACAGTAGCCGGAGATACTCAGTATAGTTTTGAGATTAGACGGGCAGGAACAGGTACAGTCC
>JBQGEO010000060.1:0-1901 GCA_052039655.1 Pararcticibacter sp. | reverse complement strand
TTTTCATCGTTTGAGTGATCATTCGGATCAATCTTTTGTTTCAAACAAATGGTTGGATTACCCCCTGACTGCAAACTCAGGTTAAATGCGGTATTCAGAAAGATATATCTCCTGGTAGAGACTACCCCGTTTAATTCGGCTTTTACGCTTGCTGTATAATAACTTTTCTTCAGGGAGACCTCGTACAGGTTCCAGGCTGGAAATTCAAAAGTCTCAGCCGGCACAGAAGCGTTGTAATCATCCTGGATCGACACATTTACTTTTGCCCCGCCTGTACTCTGATTCTCCAATGCAAGCAGGTTCCCGTCTTTTATCACATCGCAAAACCCGTAAATGAGGTCGGCTTTCAGTGAGTTCTTTTCCTCAGCCGGTATCATTCTAATTTCAGGCCCGTTTTTATCGGTAATAGCGATGGTGGCATGAATTTCCTTAAGAACGTAAGGATTTGAAGCTACGATCCGGACTGTAAAATTGGTCCCCGGCTGCACCGTCGCAGGAAGTACTCCGTTGATAAATGTCGTATAATGACCGTCGAACGTACCCAATGGGCTGCCTCCGGAAAGAGAGCTCCCGGACGAATCGTACATCCACAGTTCGAATTTATTCCCCGCCTTAAATCCGGAGACACTAACAGGAATACTTATGTTACTTCCGGGTCCATACGGCCCTTGATCAATCGTTCCAAACGTTATCTGCTGTGCTTTACTGTCAGCACCCCAAACCAGAAAAAAAACAATAAATACAGCTAACAGTCTCTGCATAAAAAAGTATGAAATGCAGATTCAATAGTTTCCGTAAGAATTTACTGTATTGAAAGAGCATTTTGATAAAATCTTAGATTAACTGAAAGCTAATACGCCCGGTACCAGAACATGTTACCGGTGTAAACAGATAAAAATGATTGGAACAATGGGAAAGAGGAAAGGTCAGGCCCGATACACCCTGTCTACTGATAGATCAAATATTTCTTACGCATTTGTTTATAAGCACTTAGCCCGGGTTCCCAGCTCTTCCTTATTTCATCCTCGCTAACTCCCTGCTCGATTTGCTGCTGGAAAAGATCGTTCCCGATGAGGCGCTCAATCCTGCCCATGGCTTTACTTTGGGTATGATCGAAGAATTTATCCTTTTCGGGATAAGCCTTATAGAGTTCCATTATCCATTTAAGGTTCAGGCGTCCGCTCTCATGAAGCGTTTTTGTGTCATAATTCCTGAGATCCAGACCATAGCACGTTTTGTCCTTGTGTAAAGGATCTTCAGACATCCCTGGAATACTGACCGGTGTAAAAGAAAAATCATACATACCTTTCAGTGCAGGACTCCCCAGGACAGTGAAGGGCATATAAGTCCCGCGGCCCTGGCTAATTATGGTACCCTCAAACAGGCAAACGGAAGGATAGAGCAAGACAGACTGCTGAGTATTCAGATTAGGCGAAGGATGAACAGGCAGTGTATACATGCTATCGTGAGTATAAGTCTTTACGGGTATGATCCTGATCCTGCATTTCATTTTGTTTGGCAGCCAGCCTTCTCCGTTTACCATTTGCGCAAACTCACCTATAGTCATGCCGTGAGTAACCGGGATGGGGAATCTGCCTATCCCCGATTTGAATTTCATATCCAGTACAGGCCCGTCAACATAAGCGTTAGGATTAGGACGGTCAAGAATGAGCAACTCTTTGCCTGATTCCGCACAAGCCTCCATTATATCAGCGAGGGTATTGATATTTGTATAAAAACGGCAGCCAACATCAGCAATATCAAAGATCATCAGATCAAGGGCTGCCATATCCGCAGGCGACGGCTTCCGCTTCTGTCCGTATAAGGAAATAATAGGGATCCCTGTTTTCGCATCAATTTCATCGGCCACATGGTCACCGTTGCTGGCATTAGCCCGGAAT
>JBQGEO010000059.1:0-12847 GCA_052039655.1 Pararcticibacter sp. | reverse complement strand
GCGACAGGCTTTTCATGCTGCTCTTTCCTCTTCAGCCAATAGTACCATCCGTAAATAGCTGTACCCAGGAAATATATCTGAAGTACAGCATCTCCGTAGAGCTTATAATCATAAAATAATACGGCATAAGCAACCACACTTATAATAGACACCGGCCAGTTTAGAATATGTTGCTTAGCTGCCAGATAAACGCAAAGAAATCCCGTTATAGTGCCAAGCCATTCAAGAAACGATGTCTGAACCAACTGATTCCAGAACAGCTGTATGAAAGAATTATCACCATCGACCACGATGCAAAAGTATAAAAAGCGGCCCTCCTTCAAGAAAAAAGCTTTGCATTATTAAACGATTTTTCAATATTTACAACAAAAAAAAGAGAATGAAGAAACTCCTTATCCTGTGTCTCCTTTTAAACACAGCAACCTTCGCACAGAAAAAACAGAATATTTATTTCCTGAAAAATGACGGACGGGAAGTTCGCCTTAAAGATAGCGCTGATTTCATCCGCATAATCCAGGAACCGGATTCAGGCTCCGTACATTACAATCTCTATGAATTTTACCCGAACGATCAGAAGAAACTGGTGGGGCACGTATCAAAGTTCGAACCGCGCCTTGTCTACGAGGGACAGTTTGTTTCTTTCTATCCGAACGGAAAGAAAGAAACAAACTGTACTTATGAAAATGGAAAACGAACCGGCCTGGCCTTCCTCTACTATGAAAATGGCCGGGTAAAAGAAATGAGGGACTATCCCTCAGGACAAAAGTCCGAAGGCTTTCCCGGAGGAGAAATGAAAGCGGAAAAGTACAAGGTGATCACTCATCTTGACTCTGCCGGAAAAGAAACGGTTAAAGATGGGAATGGATATGCCAGATATTATGACAGTAAAAAAGAGATGTCTGAGGAAGGGGAGTACTCAAACGGGGTAAAAAATGGCAGATGGAAAGGGCAGATCGGGAAAAACTTCTATGAAGAGACTTATCTGGAAGGCACTTTCATCGGCGGTCTGGCAACCCTCGCAGATGGGTCACAAGTTAAATATAATGACCCGGAACAACTACCGGCCTATGCTAACGGAATGCAGGAATTTTATCGGTACGTTGCCATGAATTATGTCTATCCGGCTCAGGCAAGAATTCACGGGGTAAGAGGCAAACTGATCTTGTCTTTCGTCGTTGAAAAAGACGGCACCCTTACAGACATAAAAGCAGTACAAGATCTCGGCTGGGGAACAGGAGAAGAAGCACTAAGGATCTTGCGTAATTCACAAAAATGGGTTCCAGGCAAACAACATGGGATACCGGTCAGAGTAGCATTCACCCTACCCATCATGCTCAACCTCAGCTAACCGGCCGTTGCAGCACCCGCATTGCAATCGGTAATTAGTCTGTACCTCTCGCTTACTCACAGATTATCCAATTAAAAATAAAATAATCTATAGCAAAAACGCTGCAAATTCATACCTTTGCATCCCGACAATACAGTCGGGATTTTTTTTTACACAAAAACCAATCTCACTGGTTGTTAAGTCGTTTGACAGAAATTTACATTTTGACTTTAACAATTCCATGCCAAAAGATTCTTCAATTAAATCAGTCCTGATCATCGGTTCAGGGCCAATTATTATCGGACAAGCCTGTGAGTTCGACTACTCTGGTTCACAGGCTGCATTATCTTTGAAAGATGAAGGGATTGAAGTTTCAATCATCAATTCGAATCCGGCAACCATTATGACGGATAAGGTGATTGCTGATCACGTCTACCTTCGCCCTCTCACGTGCGATAGTATTGAGACTATCCTGCAGGAACAAAAGATCGATGCAGTTCTTCCTACAATGGGAGGTCAAACAGCGCTTAATCTTTGTAAAGAAGCTGAAGAAAGAGGCATCTGGAACAAATACGGCGTCAAGGTAATTGGTGTTGATGTTGCCGCTATCGAAAAAACAGAAAACAGGGAAGAATTCCGCCAGCTGATGGTAGATATCGGCATCGGTGTAGCAAAATCCAAAATTGCCAATTCCTTCCTCGAAGGAAAAGAAGCAGCGCAGGAAATTGGGTTCCCTCTTGTTATTCGCCCTTCCTATACCCTTGGTGGGACCGGGGGTGGATTCGTTCACAAAAAAGAAGAGTTCGATGCAGCACTTAGCCGCGGTCTGCAAGCCTCTCCAACACATGAGGTACTGGTAGAACAGGCGGTACTGGGTTGGAAAGAATACGAACTGGAATTACTGCGCGACAATAAAGACAACGTCATCATTATCTGTTCAATCGAGAACTTCGACCCTATGGGTATCCATACGGGAGACTCTATTACAGTAGCGCCTGCAATGACACTCAGCGACCGTTGCTACCAGGAGATGCGTAACCAGGCAATCCGGATGATGCGGGCCATCGGCAATTTTGCAGGAGGCTGTAATGTACAGTTCTCCGTGAATCCGGCAGATGAATCCATCATCGCGATTGAGATCAATCCGCGGGTATCGCGCTCTTCAGCACTTGCTTCAAAAGCCACCGGTTATCCCATTGCTAAAATTGCTGCCAAGCTGGCTATTGGATATAACCTCGACGAAATCGAAAACCAGATAACCAAAACTACTTCAGCATATTTCGAACCAACTCTTGACTATGTAATAGTTAAGGTACCGAGATGGAACTTCGATAAGTTCAAGGGCGCAAATAACGAACTTGGCCTCCAGATGAAATCGGTAGGTGAAGTAATGGCTATCGGCCGTACATTCATTGAAGCTCTTCAGAAAGCAGCACAGAGCCTTGAAATTGGACGTGCCGGACTAGGTGCAGACGGCAGACAAAACCGCAACCTTGAGGAGATCATGAAAGGACTGGAACACCCGACATGGAACCGCCTGTTCCTCATAAAGGACGCAATGAACCTCGGAGTGCCTATTGAGTCGATCCGTAAGGTTACCCTTATTGATAAGTGGTTCCTCGTGCAAATCCAGGAACTGGTGGCCCTTGAGCAGGAACTCAAGCGGTATTCACTGAATAATATCCCTAAAGACTTTTTCTTAACGTTAAAACAGAAAGGATTTTCAGATATCCAGATCTCCTGGCTTCTCGGCAATGTCACCGAAGACGACGTCTACAACAGGAGGAAGGAACTGGGCATCAAGCGGGTGTACAAAATGGTTGATACCTGCGCCGCTGAATTTCAGGCACAAACGCCTTACTACTATTCCACATTTGAGCATGAGAACGAGTCTGTAGCTTCTGATAAAAAGAAAATTATCGTCCTTGGCTCAGGTCCCAACAGGATTGGACAGGGCATCGAATTCGACTACTCATGTGTACACGGGCTGATTGCGGCAAAGGAATCCGGATTCGAGGCGATCATGATCAACTGTAATCCCGAGACTGTATCTACAGACTTCAATATGGCCGATAAACTTTATTTCGAGCCAGTGTTCTGGGAACATGTCCGGGAAATCATTGAACTCGAAAAACCGGAAGGAGTAATCGTTCAGCTGGGAGGCCAGACTGCCCTCAAAATGGCAGAGAAACTTTACGAGAACGGCATTAAGATCATTGGCACCTCCTTTAAAAATATGGATATCGCTGAAGACCGCGGCCATTTCTCCGATCTTCTGAAAGATCTCGATATCCCGTATCCAAAGTATGGAGTTGCAGAAAGTGCCGAAGAAGCGATCGAAGTGGCCCATCAGGTAGGATATCCCGTTCTTGTGAGACCGAGTTATGTATTGGGCGGCCAGGGAATGAGCATCGTTATCAACGACGATGATCTGGAGAAGGCAGTCGTAAAACTGCTTGGAGACCTCCCCGGCAACCGGGTTTTGATCGACCACTTCCTTGACAGGGCAGAAGAAGCCGAATCTGATTCTATCTGTGATGGTGAAGATGTTCATATAATTGGAATGATGGAACACATCGAGCCAGCCGGAATTCACTCCGGGGATTCGAGTGCTGTGCTTCCTCCGTTCAACTTGTCTGAAAACGTTACCCGCCAGATGGAGGAATATACAGAGAAGCTCGCGAAAGCACTGAACGTACGAGGCCTTTTGAATATTCAGTTTGCTATAAAGGATGAAAAGGTGTATGTAATTGAAGCAAACCCAAGAGCTTCCAGGACTGTACCGTTCATTGCAAAAGCATATGACGTTCCTTATATTAATATCGCAGCTAAGATTATGCTGGGCGTTAATACTCTGAAAGATTTCACCATAGTCAGAAAACTCGAAGGATACGCTATCAAGGAACCCGTTTTCTCTTTCGATAAGTTCCCGGATGTGGACAAACAACTCGGACCTGAGATGAAATCAACAGGAGAAGCTATCCGCTTCATCAAAAATCTTGAAGATCCATACTTTGTAAAATTGTACAAAGAGAAATCAATGTACCTGAGTAAATAAGCTATCTGTAGTCAGCCACCAGCTGGCTCTATTTTACACAAACAGCTTAGAGGAACCATTCCTCTAAGCTGTTTTGCTTAAGTCCCCAACAGCCGTTCCCTATACCTGATAGCTGACTACTGATGGCTGATTGCTTTAGCTATCCAAACAATCCTCCAAACACCTCCTCAATCTTCGAAACACTTTTAATTTCTATAGCATAGCGGGACTGATCCAGTCCCTTCCGGTTATACTTTGAAATATAAATTTGTTCAAAACCCAGCTTCTGGGCTTCGGCAATTCTCTGCTCTATACGGTTAACAGCCCTTATTTCTCCCGATAAACCGACTTCTGCAGCGAAACATATTTTCGGAGACACCGGAATATCCTCATGAGAAGAGATAACTGCAGCAACGATTCCAAGATCGACTGCCGGATCTTCGACCCTCAGGCCTCCTGCGATATTCAGAAATACATCTTTCGCGCTCAGGCGAAATCCGCACCGCTTCTCAAGAACCGCCAGCAGCATGTTCATCCTGCGCGTGTCAAATCCTGTAGCCGAGCGCTGGGGAGTTCCGTAAGCGGAATGGCTTACTAACGCCTGAGTTTCAATAAGCATTGGCCGGACCCCTTCAAGCATAGCAGAGATCGTGATACCACTTAACTGTTCATCGCGCTGCGAAAGAAGGATCTCCGAAGGATTAGATACCTCCCTGAGCCCACTGCCCTGCATTTCATATATCCCTATCTCTGAAGCGGATCCAAAGCGGTTCTTTACAGCCCTAAGAATTCTGTAAACGTGGTGCCTGTCGCCTTCAAACTGAAGTACAGTGTCTACCATATGCTCAAGGATCTTAGGCCCTGCAATCGCTCCGTCCTTCGTAATATGGCCAATAAGAAAAACAGGTGTCGAACTTTCCTTGGCAAAACGCAGTAGCTCTGCTGTACACTCCCTCACCTGCGAAACACTCCCCGGCGTCGAATCTATGTGAATGGAATAAAGCGTTTGAATGGAATCGACCACCACCAGCTGCGGCTCAAGCAATTCAATTTGTTTAAATATGTTCTGTGTTGATGTTTCAGTAAGTATAAAAACCTCCCTGTCAGCACGGGAAGGGGAAAGACGTTCTGCCCGCATCTTTATCTGCTGCTCACTTTCTTCCCCCGATACATACAGCACCCTGAGTTTTTTCATACTCAAAGCAAGCTGCAGCATCAGTGTCGATTTGCCGATACCCGGCTCTCCCCCTATGAGCACCAGCGAGCCGGCAACAATACCCCCTCCCAGAACCCTGTTAAATTCAGCATCACGCGTTGCAATGCGCGCTTCCTCAGCATATATTATCTCATCTATGGAAGCAGGCTTAGCCACTCTGCCGGCCGGAGTATTGCTTTTCCAATCGGGTACAGAAGTTGGGGTCTTTTGCACCAGCTCCTCAACAAATGTATTCCATTGATTACACGACGGGCATTTTCCTAACCATTTAGGAGATTCATAGCCACAGTTTTGACAAAAATATGCAGACTTGGATTTAGCCAATTTGATTCCCGATTTAAAGACTTACGAGTTACAATTTTTAAACGTAATCAGCAAGCGAATACTGAACCACTGCCAATAGCTAATAGCCGATGGCTGACCGCTGATAGCCAAAACGAAAACCGGATGTCAGGTATGGCATCCGGCTTTCATTTTATAATTTAATCTCTTCTTCTTTGGAGTTGAGGAAGTGAAATTCGGTTAAATAATAGGAAGGGACACTCTTTACTGTTATCCATTTTCCAAAATTGAGAAACCAGCGCCATTGCCGGGTGATAAAACCCTTCTTGATATATGCTTCAATATAAGGGTGAACACAAAGAGTTACTTTTTTCTCATTCTGCTCATTCAGAATGTAGGTCAGGTTACTCTCTATATCATCCATCAGCACAATGCTGGCTTTAATTTCTCCCGTGCCATTACAAGCCGGGCATTTTTCATTGGTGACAATGTTCATCTCCGGACGCACACGCTGCCGGGTAATCTGAACAAGTCCAAACTTACTCGGAGGCAAAATCGTATGCTTCGCCCTGTCGAGTGTCATCTGCTGTCTGAGATAATCAAAAAGCTCTTTACGGTTATTCGGCTTGTGCATATCGATAAAATCAACAACCACAATACCACCCATATCGCGCAAGCGCAGTTGCCGCGCTATTTCCCTCGCGGCCTCCTTATTAACCTGGAGAGCATTCTCCTCCTGATTCTCCGGATTTGCAGTTCTGTTACCGCTGTTAACATCAATCACATGCAGTGCCTCTGTATGTTCAACAACCAGGTAAGCTCCTCCTGCTAGATTAACGGTACGGCCGAAAGCAGCTTTTATTTGTTTTTCAACTCCAAAGTGTTCAAATACCGGCTCTTTATGCTTGTAAAGCTTAACAATTTTTTCGAGCTCAGGCGAGATCCCCTGAACATAAGATCTGATCTCTTCGTAAATTCCGTTATCGTTAACGTGAATGTTGGTGAAATCGGCATTAAGGATATCTCTCAATATGGTTGACGTCCTTCCCATTTCACCTAATATCTTCTTAGACGGTTCGGTTGTAGAAAGGCGTGCAGCAAAAGATTCCCAACGCGCAATAAGGTCAAGCAAATCTTTCTGCAGTTCCACAACACCTTTACCCTCGGATACAGTACGGATGATTACACCGAAATTCCTGGGTTTGATACTTTCAACTATTTTCTTTAAACGGCTTCTTTCTGTATTACTTTTAATCTTCTTCGAAATAGATATCGAATCAGAAAAAGGTACCAGTACTACAAATCTTCCTGCAATCGAAAGATCAGAGCTTAAGCGCGGCCCTTTAGTTGAAATTGGTTCTTTGGCAATCTGAACAGGCAGCAACATGTTGCGGTTCAGTACCTCAGAGATCTTGCCGGATTTATTAATGTCTTCCTCCAGCTTGAAACTATTCAGCAGTTTATCTTTATAACTGCCGTTCTTTACTATCTTGGTCAGCTTAATCAATGACTGAACCTGGGGCCCCAGGTCAAGATAATGCAGGAAGGCATCCTTTTCGTAGCCTACATCTACAAAAGCAGCATTCAACCCGGGCATAATCTTCTTTATTCGCCCCAGGTAAATGTCGCCAACAGCATAATTGTTGTTAACGTGCTCCGTGTGAAGTTCTACGAGTTGTTTGTCCTGCAGTAAAGCGATAGTCACCCCGTTCGGGGCCGAATTGATAATTAATTCCTTTACCAACAGCTACTCATTTAATGGCAGTATGTATACTGCCAGCGTACAACACCAGAATAATTCTATAACACAAGAACCTCCGAACGCATGGCGTGGAGGTCTTTGAGATTATAAGTCATACGTAATAAATTGCAAGAATCGACTGAATAACAGCCGGTTCTCAGCATATCATTACAAGTGACTTATTTATTTTTTCTTGTGTCTGTTTTTTCTTAAACGTTTTTTACGCTTGTGAGTAGCCATTTTATGTCTTTTTCTTTTCTTACCGCTTGGCATAGTTTTAAAATTTTAAATGTTTTTTATTAATTATTCTTTTAATTCTTCGATTGCTTATCGATATATTGAGAAATCCCGGAATCAGTAATCACTTGCGTGCTCCTGTAAGCAGAGATTATATCCTCTTCCGGATTTTCGTAGCATTTCGTCAGGTAAAACCCGGTATCACAAATCTGCTGATTCTGTATTATACCGGACCGGCTTGCAGTTTTGTAGATATCTTGTTCGCCTGCAAGAATAGATAAGATATACTGAGTTCCCTGCGCGGGGTTGCTGCTTTCTTTTGTATAGCTCCAATACCCTGAAATGTGTTGAGTAAGTTCTGGATCTATAAAATCTCCCGTACTTCCGGAAACAAATTCGGGAGAAACTGCAGCCAAGCCTGAAGCACAGGTTGCAGCTTCTCCCGAATATTGTACTCTTCCTTTAACCAATCCCTTAACATCAACAGAAAACAAAAGCACAGTTAGTACTGCTACTAATCCTGTTATCGCCATTTGCTTCCTTTTGATCATGAGATTGTTTTACTATGCTTCAGTAGCTGTTTTCGCCTCTTCTGCTGCAGCAGCAAGTTTAGTAACGTTACCGTTCTTCACCTTTTCAACAAACACCTTTGCTGGTTTGAAGCTTGGAACAAAATGTTCAGGAATAATGATTGCCGTATTTTTTGAAATGTTACGTGCTGTCTTTGTTGCTCTCTTCTTCACAACAAAGCTCCCAAAACCGCGCACATATACGTTTTCACCATTAACCATTGAATTCTTTATCACTTTAAAAAATGCCTCTACCGCTTCCTGCACATCTAACTTTTCAATGCCAGTTTTACTGGAAATCTCTGCGATAATTTCTGCCTTAGTCATATCTTATTGGGTTAAACTTTTTCGTAAACTCTTAATTGTTTTGGGGTTGCAAAAGTATTGGTTTAAATTGAGAACAGAAAATAAATCAAAAAATAATTATTTTAACACTCGCAGTAACAGCCACATACATTTCAAAAACGCACTTTTTGACACTATTTTTTACGAAAAACACACAATCTCGTGAGCATTAGTGAGCCCTTTTTACATCATATTAGGAATACATAAGCTCCGGCGCTGAAAGAATCCTCACAAATTTGATTTCATTCTCAGAGAATTTACTTTTGCAGAAATCGGGGAATATCTATGAGTTTTATTGATGAAGTGATCGGGTGGTATAATAACAACAAACGTGACCTCCCCTGGAGAAATACAAATGACCCCTATCTCATCTGGCTTTCTGAAATTATTTTGCAGCAAACAAGAGTAGAACAAGGAATGCCCTACTATCATCGGTTCGCTGAAAAGTACCCCACTGTTTCACATTTCGCGGCAGCCGGAGAAGATCAGATCTTAAACCTCTGGCAAGGTCTTGGCTACTATTCAAGAGGCCGAAACATGTACAAAACGGCACTCATGGTAATGGAAGAACTTAGCGGTTATTTTCCCAGCCAGTATGAGAAATTGATAAAACTGACGGGGATAGGAGAGTATACAGCAGCAGCCATTTCTTCTTTTAGTGCCAATGAAGCAAGAGCTGTGGTCGACGGAAATGTTTTCCGCCTTCTGTCCAGGTATTTCGGAATCGATGAAGTCATCAACAGCCCTAAGGGAAAAAAAGTCTTTACCCTGCTGGCTAATGAAGTGATCGACACCGGCAGGCCCGGATTGAGTAATCAGGCAATGATGGAATTTGGCTCCCTGCAGTGCCGGCCGGCCAATCCCGATTGCGGCAATTGTCCTCTGCGGACGGGATGCTTTGCATATAACACCGGTTCAGTTCAGAATTTCCCCGTCAAACAAAAGAAAAAAACTACAAAAGACCGGTACTTCAATTATATAGTGGTAAGCGATGGAGAAAAGGTCCTCATGAATAAGCGGACAGGAAAAGATATATGGGAAAACCTTCATGAATTTCCATTATTCGAAACGCCGCACTTTATCCGGGCCCAGGAACTGATTACCACACCCGGGTTCACAGAGCTTTTTGGAGAAAATGTCAAAATAAGCCTGGTACATGGCCCGGTAAAGCACATATTGAGTCATCAGCGGATTTTTGCACAGTACATCATAATCAAAGGGTTTGAGGAAAACTTCTTAATGAAAAAGCCCTGGTTCTATGCAAAAAATGATACTCTTCACGATCTCGCACAGCCCAAATTAATTTTTGCATTTCTGAAAATGTTTCCTACCTTCAAGCTGATTTAATCATTTCTTAACTAATGTCGGGCGTTAACAAAGTTATATTAGTAGGACATCTTGGCAAAGACCCTGAAGTCCGCCACCTCGAAGGTGGTGCCACCGTTGTAAACTTCACTCTGGCAACCACCGAAAACTATACAAAAGATGGCCGTAAAGTCGAACAGACTGAATGGCACAATGTAGTAATGTGGCGTGGACTGGCAGATGTAGCTGCAAAATTCCTTCAGAAAGGTAAACTCGTATATATAGAGGGAAAATTAAGGACCCGGTCTTACGATGACCGTGAGGGTAATAAAAGATACGTTACGGAAATAGTTGCTGAAAACTTTAACATGCTCGGCCGCAAGAGCGATAACGAAACTGTTAATCAGCCTGGCACTGCCAATCAGGGCTCTGCAAAAGCTGAAGAGCAAATCGCTGACTTTAATTCCGGCAATGCAGAAGACGACCTTCCTTTCTAAGTAAAGAACATTCCGGCGGGGACCACTGAAACAGTGATTTATTTCAGTTAAAAATCCGATCTGCGCCCCGCCTGAAATACCTTTTAAGGCCCCATTATCTCCCCATCCACCTATTTTCTTGACAGTCAGATGAATAAAAAATAAAATTCATCTTGTAATACTAAATTATATTTCGATAATTTTGCACTGTTTTAAAAGATTAAAGCACTGTAAGTCAAAATTAAAAATGAATGTAACCCTCTTTGTCCATATTAATGCAGCCCCGGCCAGAACAGGCCATTCCTGCGTTATGGTACGTGAGCAACATAACAGTGAAAAATTAATTTTAAGACACCGACGACCCTTCATGCCAAGAGTCTGATTCTGTTGGCATCTCCCCCCCAATAAACCGGAAATCCGGTAATAAATAATTTATTTTCTTAAACTTAAAGACCCGATGTAGTCTTATCCGTATAGCGGATCATTACAATAATGGACACAAACGAATTTTCTGTAGTAGTAGCATCTGAAGCGCATGCAGGGTATGCAGAACAGATATGTGAAGAGATGGCAGAGTCAGCGAAGGCAAGAGGAACCGGAATTGCACGCAGAAGCCATGAATATGTGGCAAATAAGATGCAGGAAGGAAAGGCCGTTATAGCTCTCCATAAGGATGGCACCTGGGCTGGCTTTTGTTATATTGAAACCTGGAGCCATGGCCAGTTTGTTGCAAATTCCGGATTGATAGTCAATCCGGTCTTCCGTAAATGCGGACTGGCTAAAGCAATTAAAAAGTGCATTTTCGAACTTTCAAGGAAAAAATATCCGGATGCCAAGATATTCGGGCTGACCACAGGGCTCGCTGTAATGAAAATTAACTCCGAATTAGGATACGAACCCGTTACCTATTCTGAGCTCACACAGGATGAAAATTTCTGGAAGGGCTGCCAGAGTTGTGTGAACTATGATATTCTTACAGCTAAAGGCCGGAAGAACTGCCTGTGTACCGCTATGCTGTATGACCCTGTTGAAAAACAGAAAGAAATCGAGGAAAAGCAAAGGTTGCTTGAACTGGAAATGACCAAATCTCAGCGTAAAACTTCTCTGTTTGAACGCATTGAGGAAAAAATCCGTGGTTCAGCAAAAGTTTTACTCTCTTTTATATTACTAATCCCCAAACTGTTACACTTTTAAAAATGAAGAAAAAAGTTGTTCTGGCATTCAGCGGAGGACTAGATACGTCCTATTGTGCTATCTATTTATCAAAAGATCTTGGACTTGAAGTTCATTCTGTGATTGTTGACACCGGGGGATTTAGTAAGGAAGAACTTGAGAACATTGAAAAACGAGCCTATGATTTAGGGGTTGCCTCTCATCATGCAGTCGATGCTGTTAAAGGCTACTATGATAGCTGTATCAAATATCTCATTTATGGCAACGTCCTGAAGAACAACACGTATCCCCTTTCGGTTAGTGCCGAACGTGTTACCCAGGCTACTGCAATTGCTGAATATGCAAAACAGATCTCCGCCGATTTCGTAGCTCATGGCTCCACAGGCGCGGGGAATGATCAGGTACGCTTCGATATGATCTTTAATATCCTGATTCCCGATGTGGGCATCATCACTCCCATCAGGGATATGAAACTCAGCCGGGAAGCAGAAATAGAATACCTGAAACAGCACGGGGTCGAATTCAACGCTGAAAAGGCTAAATATTCCATTAACAAAGGCATTTGGGGAACATCAGTTGGAGGAAAGGAAACGCTTACTTCAAACGGGATGCTCCCTGAAGAAGCATGGCCGACACAGGTATCAAAAGAAGGGTCAGAGGCAATTGAGCTTGAATTTGAAAAAGGTGAACTAAAAGCTCTGAACGGGCACCAATATGATCATCCTTCAGAAGTCATCCAGGCGCTTCAGGCAATTGCTCAGCCATATGGGATCGGAAGAGATATACACGTTGGAGACACTATAATCGGAATCAAAGGCCGTGTAGGCTTTGAAGCTGCTGCTCCAATGGTGATCATCAAAGCGCATCACGCACTCGAAAAACACACCCTCACAAAATGGCAGCTTACCTGGAAAGATCAGCTTTCCATGTTCTACGGCAACTGGCTGCACGAAGGGCAGTTCCATGATCCTATCATGCGCAACATGGAAGCATTCCTTGCTGATACTCAGAAAACCGTTACCGGAAAGGTGTTCATACAATTAATGCCCTACCGTTTCCAGGTAATTGGAATTGAGTCTGCCCACGACCTGATGTCCGGCAAATTCGGCAGCTACGGTGAAATGAATAACGCGTGGACA
>JBQGEO010000058.1:0-4079 GCA_052039655.1 Pararcticibacter sp. | reverse complement strand
ACCCTATTGAAAGTTACCATCGGATGGTGAGAAAAGTAACTAAAACCAAAGGAGCCTTCCCTTCCGAAGACGCTATTATTAAGCAGATTTACCTCGCCACTATCAATGCCAACGCCAAATGGCAGGGTGAAATGTTCGGCTGGAAGCTCATTCGACATGAATTAAATCTCTATTTTGGAGACCGTTTTCTAAACGCTGATACACTTAATTGAACACTACCACAGGCTTCCTGTTTACCGCAGCCGGGAAATTTGCCGTCATTTATTTATGCAACAGACCGGCAACCAGGCGTGATCCTGTTCATACCTCCTGCCTGATCCGGCGTTTCCTGTTTCTGGATAAACAAAGTTATGCTGCCACCAATAAATAATTACCTCAGCAGAATATTGCCGGTAAAACCACATAATGGGTTAAATTAAATATAGTAGATTGCAGATTATTATTACAGGACTAACACCAGAAATGAACGTTCGGTGATTTTACTTCAGATTTGAAGCTATGGACACTCTTAAAAATATTCTTTCCTCTGAAGAAGTGATACTGGTAGATACCAACGACAGAGTATTGGGAACAATGGAAAAGCAAGCTGCCCATGAACAGGCCAAATTACATCGCGCATTCTCCGTGTTCCTTTTTAATGAGAAAGAGGAAATGTTACTACAGCAACGGGCTTTCGGTAAGTATCATTCTCCGGGACTATGGTCGAACACCTGCTGCAGCCATCCCCGCCCGGGAGAGCTCACAGAAGATGCCGCCCGGCGCCGGTTGAAAGAAGAAATGGGCATAGATAGTACTTTTCATAAATTATTTAGTTTTATCTATAAAGCTGAATTAGGAAGAGGCATGTATGAGTATGAATTTGATCACGTTTATGCTGGCTCTTTTTCCGGACAGCCGGAAATAAACCATGAGGAGGTTGCAGCGTGGAAGTATATGCACCTCGATGAAATCAGTGAAGATATAAAACTCAACCCGGAGCAGTACACTTACTGGTTTCGCATGGTATTTGACAAAGTTGCGGCTTTGTACAAGTAATACATACGTTTTATTGTTTGAATAAATTGTTCTCCGGCAGCCATTTGCTACCGAACATAGCCTATGATAAAGGCCTGGGCAATTGTAAAAAAACTATTGCGATAGAACAAAGTGCTTGCTTATTTCTTTTTAATGGTAGAGATTTGAAATATGAGTAAGCGTCAAACAACATATGTGCTCTGGCAACTGACGGGTGATTCCGGATCACCTGAGCACGGGTATTGCTGTTGTTCTTTACGTTACTCTTTTCTTAAAAGCAGTAAAGACTTTATTAAGTAAGCCCCGTGCTGTTTTCTTAATCGCCGGGGCCTGTTATAGACCTGTTTACGACTAAAATTTTATTTATGTTATACATGCCGAACCGCATGTATGTGTTCGCTATTCTTTTTACGCAGCAATAAAGAGTCTGCATTCTGTTGTTTTTCAGGTCGGGAGATATCACAAGTAAAAACAAACAAAATATAAACAAAATACAATGAGCAATACACAATTAATGATTATACAAAAAGAGCTGGATATATTAAAGAAGCATCTTGAAGCATCAGATCTTTCGGATTATAACAAAAAGAAGCTTAGACAGGAGCTTGACTCAGCCATGGTGGTAGATGAGGATGAGTTACCAGATGATGTGGTCAGAATCGATTCCCTTGTTGAAATTAAAGAAGAAGGGTCGGGACGGATCTATAAATTTCAGATCGTATTTCCCGCCGAAGCAAATATGAAAATGAATAGGATCTCTGTTTTTGCCCCTATTGGAATCGCTTTATTAGGATACAGAGCGGGCGCGACCGTGGAATGGGAAATGCCCGGTGGTTTAAGAGCTTTCCGCATCCTGAAGGCCGTTCAGGCGCAGAAGAGCGCGCTTGTCGGAGATGTTTAAGAAAAATAGAGAATTTACATAAAGAAAGGGAATGAGATGGTAAGAGAAACGCGATTGATATTAACAGAAACTGATTTCAGGTTACTTACAGAACTCTTAATGGAGGACCTGCATATGCCGGTTTACAACAGAAAAAAGCTTCAATGGAAACTGAAAGCCGCCAGGATCGTCGATAAAGAATGGCTTCCTCTTAACGTGGTAACCACCAATAGTAATGTGCTGGTGTTGAATACCACGAAAAATCAAACATTCACAGTTCATATTGTGTCTCCCGAAGATTATGACGGAAGCAGTCATCAGATCCTGGTTTCCGACCCTCTTGCAGTTGCACTTCTCGGGTATTCCAGGGGAGAAGAGGTTGAATGCGAACTACCTTCCGGAATAAATAGACTTAAGGTGCTTTCTGTATGTCAGTTAAGCACCGGAGAGGTATTAGTTTAACTTCCAGGGTTACAGAACTTGCAGGACACCTGAAGACATGTCCGGGTGTCACTGCTTCGTTCGCGTATTATTCAGCCCATACATACTATTTTTGATCGTTAGACCTTAAATATTCCAGGACTGCACGGCATTCTTCATCCGTAATTCCGCCGGGGATAATCATCGGAAGTTTATACTGGCCTTTTAATGCTTTTGCCACAGGATCCTTTTTTACCATTTCTTCCGGATTATAAACCATGTTCATGATCCATTCGGGAGTTCGGATAGTGGTAATACCCTTCAATCCGGGGCCAATACCCTTTTGATCTGTTAGGGTATGGCAAGAAATACATTTAGATTTAAATACCGAAGCACCTTTTTCTGAAATTTTCTTATCGATGGCAGGTAAAGTTACAGCAGTGAATTTTCCGACACCCTTGCTGTCACTTTTGGCAGCGGGGTCAATCCCGGGCATACGTGTATTTTCAGATGCCGGAGCATTTTTATCCGCCGGAGGATTCTGATTCGCTGAATTACAAGAGCTTAAAATAAAAAGGCTAGCTAACAAACTCAATAGTAGTGGAGATTTCATATTTTGTTTTGTGATAATACTATTCGACATATACAGGGATTTCGTCTCTTTCTGCAGCATTTGGTGCTTGGTCTTTTTGTCTTCCGGATTCTGCCGGTATCCTTATAAAGATAAATGCAATCAGTCCAAGTGAAGGAATCAGCAGTACGCCTGATATCGCCATAATCAGTATAAAGGGTGTTACATGCTGCATTATTTCTGTAAAAGACATCTCAGGATGATTTATTGTGAGATATCCTTTAAGGATCCCTGCAACAACAAGTGCCGACCAGAATACCCAAAGACTGGCGTTGGTAAACCACAACGAACGTTTGATTGTTCTTACAGATCTGTGACCCATATTGTCTGCATTCAGAATATAGCCAACGGCTGCCAGGAGAATCATGGTGTTGATACCGATCGTTGTGCCCATCGCGTGTGCAACAGTAATATGAGTACCATGTGTGTAACGGTTTATGGCAGGAATTGACATCAGTAAAGCTAAACCGAGGTTAGCCAGGATCCAGGTCTCTGCAGAACTGATGAACCGGTAACAAAGACTATGTTTCAGTTTCCTTCCTTCCTGAATGTTTCTTTTAAAGTTTCTGATGAGAATAACCAGGATAACCCATTCAGTCATGCTCACCCCATAAGCCACTCCGCGCATCCAGTTGGCATTGGGTAAATTGTAAACATGATGACCCCAGTTAAACATGAGGTTGAAAAGCCCCAGGAAGAAAAGGAAGAATGTCATTTTTGAGTAAGCCGTCTCCTTATTCCCGCTTATCTTGATTATAAGAAAAACTGAAAGCCCGTTAATCATCTGATTCCAGGCCCCTACCATAGAACCATTGGCTTTCCATTGTACAGTCACTTCCCGGATATACGATTCCCTGAACCAGGAAAAATGCCATAAGTTTTGTTCCGTAAAGGTGATCAGAAAGAAGATTACACCTGTTATCCACATCCATTCATAGGCAGGTGCACCTTTTTTAAAAATAGCCAGCATGACGATAGCGAATAGTACCCATCCTGCGAGAAGTGGCAGGTTAAGAAAAGGTGGAAATTCCCAATATTCCCGTCCTCCATAATCATTGATACAATAACATGCGAATACTACCAGTATTACAAGCATCCAGACCATCTTAAAAACTGATAATAATTGCCTCAGAA
>JBQGEO010000057.1:0-4921 GCA_052039655.1 Pararcticibacter sp. | reverse complement strand
ATTGTCCCTGAATTTATGACCTCATTCTTTCCCCAGGTAGTAGTAGGTGCCCAGGAGATTGCAGCGCAAAAGGGGTATAATGTGCTGATCAGCCAGTGCAATGAAAGTTATGAAACAGAAGTGGCGAATTCACGGGTCATGCTGGCCAACCGGGTAGACGGCGTACTGGTTTCTTTAAGTAAGGAAACGCGTAACTATGATCATTGGAAAACATTCCACCGGAAGGGTATCCCCATTGTATTCTTTAACAGGGTGTGCGAAGAGATGGCTGTTCCAAAGGTGGTGGTCAATGATTATGATGCGGCATTTAAAGCGGTTGAGCATCTTATCCAGACGGGAAAGAAGAGGATTGCCCATCTGGCGGGCCCGGATTCGCTGGCAATCAGCCGCAAGCGCCTGAACGGCTATGTGGATGCACTGAGAAAATATAACTTCCCCATTGATGAAGAACTCATCATCTCCTATGATCTGACATTAAGTAAAGTACGGATCTATATCAAGCATCTTTTAGAGCTCGAAAATCCGCCTGACGGTATCTTTGCCATTAACGACCCGACAGCAATAGAAGCAATACAGGTGATAAAACAGCATGGGCTGCGCATTCCGGAAGATATAGCAGTGGTGGGATTCAGCAATAATTATGCATCGAGCTTCATTGAACCCAGTCTGACGACCATCTCACAGCCGGTAAAAGAGATTGGCCGGACGGCTATGGGATTATTGCTCGACTTAATGGATAAAGAAACCACTCTCTGGAAACCAATTATCAAAACACTGGAAGCGGAACTTATTGTCCGGAATTCGACAGTGAAAAAAACATCCTGAAAGACAGGGGTTCTGTTCTGCCATCATTCTGAATCCCTTCGCTTATGATAAGCTAATGCTTTGCATTCCGGCGCTCAAACTTCGGTCTTCAAGCGAAGGAATAACGAATGGAAAGCGAAGCAAAAGCGGCGCATCTCAGAACCAGGTCAGAACAAGGGGGGACTAAATCTCTAAAGGGAAACTCCTCTTTTCCAGGGAATGAAGTCGTCCTGGCCCAGCTGCACAGCTTTGGGCTGCTCATTCCCGCTCGCCACTTCCAGTACATAATCAAGCAATCGCATTGCTGCTTCCGGGATGGATTCCCTGCCTTCAATGATTGTACCGCAGTCGAAGTCGATAATATCGGGCATTTTGTGATACAGGGCAGAATTGGTAGAAATCTTAATAACGGGAGCCACCGGGTTTCCTGTCGGAGTGCCCAGGCCCGTCGTAAACAGAACGATATTTGCACCCGCAGCTACTTCAGCCGTTGTACTTTCCACGTCGCTTCCCGGAGTACATAAAAGGTTCAGACCCGGACGAACCACTTTTTCAGGATAATCCAGCACGTCTGTAACCGGGGACGAGCCTCCTTTTTTTGCTGCACCAGCGGACTTAATCGCATCGGTGATCAGTCCGTCCCGGATATTTCCCGGTGAAGGGTTGGCATAAAATCCGGATCCCCCTGCTTCAGCAAGCGCATTATACGATCGCATGAGTTCGATAAACCGTAGCGCAACCGGTTCCCCGATACAGCGATCGCTGATCTCCTGTTCAACTCCGCATAACTCGGGGAATTCAGCCAGGATCACGCTTCCGCCGAGGCTTACCAGCATATCAGAAAGATATCCCAGCGTGGGATTGGCAGATATTCCGGAAAACCCGTCTGATCCTCCGCATTCCAGTCCGATACATAGTTTCGAGAGAGGAGCAGGTTTTCTTTCCGTCTTATTGGCTTCCATCAGCCCGGTGAAGGTCCGTTTGAGAGCTTCCTGCAACATGCTTTTTTCAGTGCCGGCAGCCTGTTGCTCCAGCACAATCAGCGGTTTCTGAAAATTACTGTCCCGCCGTTTAATCTCTTCCAGGAGGATGGAAGCCTGGGCATGCTGGCATCCAAGGCTTAATATAGTGGCGCCTGCTACGTTTGGATGGGTAATATAACCAGCCAGTAAACCGCATAAAGCGTCCGAATCCATCCGGGTGCCTCCGCAACCCATGTCGTGGGTTAAAAACTTAATCCCATCGATATTTTGAAATAATCTTTGAGCTGGCTGCTGGCCCGGACGCTCCTGAAGATCGGTGGAAAGGATCTCTTCAGCCGTCTTGCCGGCCCGGTACATATCGATGAGGGTGTTGGTTTCGTATTCGTAATCCGCTGGTTTGGCATATCCCAGTTTATCGCTCAGGGCATCCTTCAGTACGTTTACGTTGCGGTTCTCACAAAATACAAGAGGGATGACGAGCCAGTAGTTTGCAGTCCCCACGGAACCGTCATGCCGGTGGTAGCCCATGAATGTTTTTTCCCCGAGAGAGGAGACGTCCGGTTGTGTCCAATTGGTTTTCCGTTCTCCCAGTTTAAATTCTCCGGCATCATGCCGGATGTTATCAACGGTTAAAACGCTTCCCGCAGGAATCTCTGTGCAGGCCCGGCCAACGAGCACACCATACATCACAATCTTATCATCCGCTTGCAGGGTGCTGATGCTGAACTTGTGTTTTGCAGCAACGTCTGTGACTAGCTGAAACGCGATATCGTTAAACTGTATAGCCGTTCCAGACTTCAGGTCTTCCAGAGCAACCAGTACGTTATCAGACGGATGTATTTGAAGAAACCTGGTATTTCGTTCGTTTGTCATCGTTATGGATTTACTGCAAAGGAAAGGATTTTAAAAACTGCTTGATTTTATCGATTTATCCAAATAATAAGCGATATTGTCTTTGATTGTGCAAAATCAAGCGATAATGGATAATTCCGTATAAATTTGATCATCACACCAATATATGAAACCGCAATTACTACATGTAAATAAAGATCTGGATTACTCTTTCAGCTCAAGAAGAGATACGGTGCCTGACATTAACAGCCGGTGGCATTACCATCCTGAAGTTGAACTTATTTACATCCGGAAGGGCGTGGGCAACCAGTTTGTGGGAGATAATATTACACCTTTTTCCCATGGGAACCTGGTACTGATCGGACCCGATCTTCCGCATTGCTGGCAGTTTGATGACTGCTATTTTAACCCGCAATCCGGCGCTGGGAAAGTAGATGTCTATGTGGTTCATTTCAACAAGTATTTCTGGGGCGAAGCATTCCTTAACCTGCCGGAGAACCGTGACCTGAAGACAGTGCTCGACAGATCGAAATGGGGGATACAGCTTAATAGCGATACGGGTGCCATCGGAGAGCTTATTGAGCAGATCGTACAGGTATCGGGAGCCCGGAAGATTATGCTGCTGATGGAGGCACTGCTGCGGATAAGTCACTCTCCCGATTGCAGGCAACTGGCTTCACTTGGTTTTCAGCATAATTTTCAGGATGCTGAGAAAGACCGGATCACCGCCATCTATAACTATTCGATAACCAATTTTCAGAAGAAGATCACCCTGGAGGAGATTGCTTCCGTAGCCAATATAAGCCCCAGCTTCTTCTGCAAATACTTTAAGTCGCGGAGCCGGAAAACATATTCTGATTTCTTAAATGAATTGCGGGTGGGGCATGCCTGCAAGCTTCTGATAGGCAATACGTATAATGTCAAGGAAGTATGTTTCCAGAGCGGCTTTTATAACCAGGCCAGTTTTTACCGTTATTTCAAAAAAGTGACCGGTAAAAGCCCGGTTGACTACCAGAGGACAGCGAAGCATTTTGATGCACCCCATGTGGTAAAAGAAGCCGGTACGGCTTTGCTTTAGCTGTTAAAGATCAATTTATCAAAACATAGATTTATGCAGCTGGTTGTTATAAGTACATCTAAAACAAAATCTATCTATGTTAGCAATGAATTACAGAGGACCTTACCGGGTCCGGGCTGAACAAAGGCCTATGCCGGAGATCCTGCATCCCGAGGATGCGATTGTCCGGGTGACGCGAACCTGTATCTGCGGTTCAGACTTGCACTTATATCATGGCATGGTACCCGACACCCGTGTCGGATCGACATTCGGACATGAGTTTACGGGCATTGTAGAAGAAGTGGGGCCGATGGTGCATAACCTGAAAGCAGGCGATCATGTACTGGTGCCATTTAATATCGCATGCGGCAAATGTAACTTCTGCAAGCAGGGGCTTTATGGCAATTGTCATGAATCAAATACGATGGCGACGGCGGTCGGCGGTATCTTTGGCTATTCGCACACAGCGGGAGGCTTTGACGGCGGACAGGCAGAATATGTGCGGGTGCCGTACGCCGATGTAGGCCCTACGGTAATCCCTCCGGATATGGATCCGGATGATGCCGTTCTGCTTACGGATGTGGTACCCACCGGCTACCAGGCGGCCGAGATGGGTGGGATTAAGAAGGTCGACACCGTAGTGGTTTTTGGAGCAGGCCCTATCGGTATTATGGCTGCACGCTGTGCTTGGTTCTTCGGTCCGTCACGTGTGATCATCATTGATCATATCGATTACCGTCTTGAATTTGCACGGAATTATGCAAAGTGCGAAGCCTATAACTTTAAGTCAATGGAAGATCCCGTGGTATTCCTGAAGAAAATTACGGACTGGTATGGTGCGGATGTCTGTATTGATTGTGTAGGCTGCGAGGCTGAAGGCAATACTCTTCAGACACTTACCGGGAGGGTGGCTTTAATGCAGGCAGGCGCTGCTACAGCTTTGCAATGGGCGATCAATTCTGTAAAAAAAGGCGGTATTGTATCAGTAGTGGGCGTGTATGGCCCCCCGTTCAACTACGTGCCGATCGGAAACGTATTGAACAAAGGGATTACATTGCGGGCCAACCAGGCTTCGGTGAAGCGCTTGCTGCCGCGGCTGATCGAGCATGTTCAATCAGGCCGGTTGAGCCCTAAAGAGCTGATCACCCACCGGATTCCATTGGAAGAGGTTTCGGACGCTTACCGCCTGTTCTCCTCCAAACTGGACAATTGTATCAAAACCGTT
>JBQGEO010000056.1:0-3031 GCA_052039655.1 Pararcticibacter sp. | reverse complement strand
TTTTGATGTTTTCCATATTTTCAACATCTCCTGCATCAATCATGACGGCACCCTCATTTTGCAGATTGTTCAAATCTGTATCATGGGTGTAAAAGGCCGGAGCACCTGCCATCTCAGGATACTGGACGCCAATAATCTGTGCCATAGCCGTACCACCGGATTTGAATTTGGTAGTCCCGCCGGCTACCACTACCGGATAGACTTTGTCTACCCCGGGAATAGACAGAAGTTCGTTACCAACGCGCTTGTCTACATTCACCAGCGAGGTGGAAGAAGTACTTTTTTTATCTACGGCATAGATATATTCCTTGTTCCCCTTCACGATCCCCAGGCTCATATCGAGGATATTATTCAGGATGCCCAACTGTGCGCCGATCAGGAATATGGATATAACGATACCGCACAAAATACCCGTGAGCTTGGCTTTATCATACGACATAAAACGCAATGCTGTGTTCCACATAACCAATTATTTGAGATAGATCTTACAATCCACTTTATTATTGATATTAACTTTTGCACCGGCATTGAGCAATACTTTCACTTCTCTCACACGCCTGTCTTCTACACTGTTCTCATCGGAGAACAGTGATTTTTTCTTCAGAAATCCAGCAACATAAATGACCGTGCCACTGCCTGTTTTTTGCCCGTTCATTTGGGAAAATATTTCTGCCTTCATGCCTTTTTCCACTTTATCAGAAAAGAGTTCATCCACTTCAGTTACTGCCACCTGCGGGCCGTCGGGTGCAAACTGCCCCAGCTTTTGTCCGGGCGTTACATAATCGCCTTCGTGCACATCCCATTGCAATACCGTTCCCGGATAAGCGGACCTGATCTGCCTGTCGGATAAAATGGCCTTCCTGTATTTTATACTGGCATCGATCTCCTGCACTTTGCTTTTCTGTTGCGCAATGTCTGCTACCAGTTTCTGATAATCATACCGGAGCCGGGTTACTTTGGATTTGCTATCGTTAAGAGCCTGCTCAGTAATCGCCTTGCTGTTAAACAATTGTTCGTTTAACGCAACATCTTTCTGCGCTTTCTCAAGGTCGCTGAGGATCGCTTTCGCATTTTGCTGTGCAGATAAAATTGCCGCCTTTTGTGCGGGGGCTTTGCTTTGTTCGATGGCAAGTAAGGCGTTATCGGTCTGGTTATCCAGCAAAGCCAGGTCGCTTCCTTTGCTCACAGATTGGTTTTCGGAAGCGGCAATTTTGGAAATGCGCCCGTTGGCATTGGCATATATATTCAGCAAGCCTTTTTCGGGTTCAATCCGGGCGATCCCGGCCACCATATGGATGGCCGCCTTTTTTGAAGCAGTATCATTCTTACTTACCGTATCGTCATTTTTATTTTCGCCGGAACAGGAAATCTGTGCCATTGCCAACATGATTCCTGAAAAGGCTATCATACCATTAGTTTTCATCGTTAAAATTTTAAGTGTATCAATGTTCCATTGCATCGGCAGCCTGTACCACCGATATTTTGCCGTTATTTATTTCTATTGCGCGGTCGGCGTAAGAAGCAAGCCGGGGATCGTGCGTTACGACAGCCACCGCTTTACCACTTTTGGCAAGTTGCTTCAGCTCTTCCATTACAATGTAAATGCTGTCTTTATCCAGCGAAGCAGTCGGCTCATCGCAAAGGATAATTTTCGGGTCGGTCACCAATGCCCTGGCAATGGCGATACGCTGCTGTTGTCCTCCCGATAATTGCCTCGGAAGCTTTTTCCTGTGGTCCAGCATATTTACTTTTTGAAGAGCTTCGGTAGTCCGCTTTTTGATCTCTGACGACTTCAAACCCAGCATTTTCAGGGGGAATTCAATATTACCCTCCGCCGTAAGAGGCGCCAGCAAATTGAATTGCTGAAAAACAAATCCGATGGTTTTCAAACGGATAGCCGCCATTTCCACAGCAGACAAGGTATTGGTTGTTTTACCATCTATCTCTAAAATGCCTTCTGTAGGATTGATAAGGCAGCCCAATAAAGAGAGTAATGTTGTCTTTCCGGAACCGGATGGACCGATAATCAACAACAGTTCTCCCTGATTGATTTGCAGCGTACAGTCATCCAAAACGGTCATCTTTCCTGTCGGCGAGTCGTAGACTTTACTTGCATTTAGTAATTGCGCTATCATCTCATGTAAATTATGAAACAAAATTACCGCGGTACAATGAAGCAAAATAGCGTACTTTGGCCTAATAATACTCATAAACGGTCATTATGAAAATCGAACTTGAATCAAAAGACGGACTGGGAATGCTTGCTGCTTTTGCCAGGGAAGTAGGCAGCATTGTTGAGAACGGAAGAGTGGAAATACCTGAAGAGTTTGGAGTGGGTTATATTCAGGGCTTCAATTTCGATGAACGGTTGCGGATGATGATACGGGACTACGAGTTGCACCATGACTTTGCTATCAGCCGCAGAAATCAGCCGTCAAATATGCTGATATTTAATTTTCAGCATATTATCAAGACGACCAGGACACCTGCCACTTCCAAATTACAGCCCTCCGTACAGATTACCACCCAGGGATTGAATGCCGTTTTTGTTCCCAAAAACACAGTTCAGAATTCTATTGTATTGGGAATTGATGCCGGGTACCTGAGGGAATTGATTGGGACACGCATTAATCACCCTTTAGTGAACACCATTTTGGAAAATAAGCAGCCACTGTTGTTTGAGGAAATTGTAGTTGCTCCGCTGCTGAAAGTTGTTGATAATATCGTGACTGCTGACGTACCGCTCTTGCTTAGGAATTTCTACTACAAACTAAAAACGCAGGAACTCATTTGCCAGTTACTGATTGCACTTGTCAGCAGGGATGAGAAGAAAGTTTACGCTCTGAATATTGCCGATATCAAGATGCTCTATCAGGTGAAAGAACGTTTGTTACAAAATCTGGAACACGCTCCTTCCATTACAGAACTCTCCGGCTTTTCCGGTATGAGCGAAAGCAAACTGAAAAGGTTGTTTAACCAGGTTTTCGGTAAGAGCATATTTCAGTATTTTCAAAATTTCAGAATGAAGGAG
>JBQGEO010000055.1:0-2434 GCA_052039655.1 Pararcticibacter sp. | reverse complement strand
CCGGAAATTGTTCACGATATTGGTGAAGTAAGTGCCTTTTTCCGCTTCCTTACCCCGGAAAGGTAGTATACCGTCAAACAAAGCAGCAATGAAGCTATCAGATAACGGATCACCATATCGTTCTGAGTAGAGATTTTCCCTACCGACGAAATTACAACACTTGCTGCCGACGTAATAAGATAAACCATGCCGCCCAGCAATCCTCCGGCAATGCCGGCATTGGAGGGATAGTAAAGCATCGTATCTGTAAAGAAAACATTATAAAGAAACCCGGAGCAGGTATGGATGAAGAATGCAAACAACACAAAACAGACCAGGTTTTCAGACGCCATGCCCGAAAGAAGCAGCGCTCCTATCAAAACTAGCTGCAGCGATGAAGCAGCTACAGCTTTTCGCGTGAAATCAACATGGCTGAGACGCTTTCCCAAAATCCCGCCCAGCATCCATGAAAGACCAAAGACAAGTGTACAATACCCGACCACTACAGAATTATAGCCAAAACTCTTCTCCACCACAAAAGGGCCGGAGATATTGAATACCAACACGACTGCATAACTTAAGCCAAGGATAATAATACCAAGAATGAACAATCGGTTGCCTAGCATCGTCCGGTATTGGGCAGCAACCTTCCCTATATGAAAAGGCCTTTTTTCTGCAATAGTCTCTCCGCTGTATATAAGTTCCAGGATGAGCAGAATCCCAGCATAGAAGGAAAGAAAATAAAAATTAGCCTGCCAATGAAACAACTGCTGCAGATATCCGCCCAGAAACGGGGCAAGGATCGGCCCGCACGACCAAACAATAGTAAAATAACTCAGATAATATTTCCTTTCCTCACCTTCGTAAAGGTCAACAAAGAACGCACGCTTGGCAACTACAAGTAGTGCAGTGGCGACACCTTGTCCCACCCGCAAACTGCATATCATCACTGCTGAGCCGGAAATACTGATCAATATGTTAGAAACCATCAGTATAGCAAGAGAAAAAAGAGCGATCCGGTATCTGCCTATACTGTCGAGCAGGCTGCCAACAAAAAGTTGGGATATGCCATAGCTGAGGAAGAAAAGGGTGAGAGTAAGCTGGATCTGGTTTTCAGGCACATTTAAGCTTCCCGCCATAGAAGGCATGGAAGGCAAATATATATCGGTAATAAAGCCTGAAAGCGGAATGGACGTGAAAGCCAGCATTGTGGCAATCTTTCTCCTCTCTGGAGAAGCTGATCTTAGCATGATAGAATTATGATTACAGAAGCAAAAATATCTTCCCGCCGGTTAATAACATTTAACAATTCAAAGAAATAATTACAAAAATCAAATATTCACAACTATTCTTTTCCGGTAGCGGAGAGGTGTGACACTTGTATTTTTCTTGAAAAAATTATTAAAATGAGCGGGTTCCTCAAAACCGAGACAATAGCCTACCTGAGATATATCCCATTGTGTATTGAGCAGCAAGGCTTTCGCTTCATCCAGTATATGGTCACGAATTACGGCAGACGTAGTTTTTCCAAAAGCATTCCTTATTACATAATTCAAATGATTTACATGAACATTAAGCTCACGTGCGAAGTCTGAAGGAGATTTCATCATCAATGGATTTGCAGGAGAATCCAGTGGAAACTGGCGTTTCAGCAACTCATAAAACCTAACAGCGAGTTCGGGTGCAGAGGACTGGTATACGGTGTCTGTCTGTTTACCTTCCACACGCGACAGTACTGTATGCATAAGCAGACCGAGAAGATGCCGGATAATATCATTCTTATATACATAAGAAGAAACCGCAGCTTCCATCATCTGTTCAAAATAAGAAGAGATCAAAACCACTTGTTCTGCATCGAGAAAAAGGACGGGATTACTGTCTTCTCCAAAGAGCGATGCCGTTCTGATTATTTCGTAGTCCTGGTAGCCCTTAAAGAACTGCTGATTAAAAAGACTGCAATACCCCGTCTGATTGTCAGACAAACATGTCCATAAATAGGGCACCGACGGGCAGGGCATAAACAATGCAGGCTTGTCTATCAGAATCGTCTGATCCTGATAAACGATTTCTCCCTGACCCAGGATTAAGGTAAGTTTATAGAAGTCGCGCCGGTTATAAGGTGTTCTGAATCCGCAATATTTTCTCGGGAAAATATTAAAATGCGATCTGCCCTCCTCTACCCCTTCTGTACTCAGAGGAAATATTATATGGCGTCGCCCCCTGTAAAAATCTGATAACGTCTCAATACCGGAATTCATACAATGTGATACGGGACAAAAATAAAGTATTCAATTAGCTCCGCGGCTCACGGCTCCTTTATATGCCATATTATGGCTTTAAAATGATCCAATGATACGCGGAAATCGGTGAGGTCTGCCAGGTCGGGCATAAAAAAAGCCCCCGTGTGATGAGCACTGCGGAGGCACCTAAACCTTATCAATACAAAAGTAAGAAA
>JBQGEO010000054.1:0-2406 GCA_052039655.1 Pararcticibacter sp. | reverse complement strand
ATATTTATTCAGTTCAATATTTTGGTCAGAACCTGAGACCCTGGTGGAATCAGGATGGGAAGCAAACGATTGAAAAACAGATTGCCCTTGCATCCTCTGAATACAGAAGCGTGCTCGCCAAATGTGAGGCCTTTGATAAGAACATGTATGCTGATGCATTAAAAGCCGGAGGCCAGAAGTATGCAGATTTGTGTGTGTTAGGCTATCGCCAGGCTATCGCGGCTCATAAACTGGTGAAGAGCCCCGGGGGCGATATTTTGTTCCTTTCTAAAGAGAACTTCAGCAACGGTTCTATTAATACAGTCGATGTGACTTATCCATCCGCCCCTTTATTTTTGGTTTACAACCCGGATTTGCTAAAGGGAATGCTAAACGGGATCTTTTATTACAGTGAAAGCGGAAAATGGAAGAAACCTTTTGCTGCGCACGATCTGGGAACTTATCCTTTGGCAAACGGTCAGACATATGGAGAGGATATGCCGGTTGAAGAATCAGGAAATATGATCATTCTTACAGCCGCAATTGCAAAAGCAGAAGGGAATGCAGAATATGCCAGGAAGCACTGGCCCACACTTTCCGTGTGGGCGGATTATCTGCTGAAAGAAGGATTTGACCCTGCAAACCAGTTGTGCACAGATGACTTTGCCGGTCATCTTGCCAGAAATGCAAACCTGTCGGTGAAAGCAATTGTGGCGCTTGGCTGTTACGCAAAGCTGGCAGAGCAGACAGGCGAAAGTGCAACTGCTGCTAAATTCAGAACGGCAGCGGAAGGGATGGTTCCCCGCTGGCAGGAACTTTCAGCAGACGGCGACCACTATTCTCTTGCCTTTGAAAAAAAGGGCACCTGGAGCCAGAAGTACAACCTGGTATGGGACAAACTTCTCGGTTTAAATTTATTCCCCCGGGAGGTGTATCGAAAGGAGATTAAATTCTATCTTAATAAGCAGAATACATACGGCATTCCGCTCGACAGCAGAAAAACCTATACCAAGTCTGACTGGATCATCTGGACATCAGTGCTTGCCGAAGATCAGAAAGATTTTGAAGCATTCGTGGCTCCGGTTTATAAGTATGCAGTGGAAACGACTTCAAGGGTTCCGATAAGTGATTGGCATGAGACAACAGACGGTAAGCAGGTCGGGTTTCAAGCCAGGAGTGTAGTGGGAGGATATTTTATAAAGATGCTTGAAAAGAAATAAGCAATGAACATTTTAACAGTGATGCGTGAAATCGGACGCATCACTGTTATTACGCTAACAGTAAGTTTAAAGTGCTTTGTTGTAACATATCTGAGACAAAATGCTGAACTTATGAGACGAAATGATGTATGCCCTATAACCTAAATTCACTTCCTTTGGATAATTAAGCTATCAGGAATAAACCACTTAACCAAATTAGCTATGGAAGAATCTTACCTGTCAAGTGAACGTCTACCATTCTATTTTCCCGAAAACATGTGTTTTTCCCTGTTTTTGTCATCTAGGTTCATGCTTTTTTCCAGATATTCTGAGGGCAGAAATCTCTGGCCTTCCGGATGAAAAAAGCTTAGATCCTTTCTTATAGTTTAACATGAGCATTAGTCAGAATGATTCATTCTCCTGATGAAGGGCTTGTTTTGTCTGCTTTTAATACAGGGCTCACCAATTCAAAACTCATTCTAATTCCCGTTTATATGAAAAGCAATTTCAATTTAAACCGGGCGCTGGCCAAAGATGGCTTGAGTCGCCGTGCTGTTTTCAGACAGCAGCTATCTGTTTTTTTACTCTTTTTTTTCTTTTTACATGCGGCAGTGTTTGCACAATCGCATGTGGTGACCGGAAAGGTGACGGATGAAAAGGGGGAACCGCTTATAGGAGTAAGTGTCAAGCTGAAAGGAACCAAAACCGCGATCAGCACGAATCCGAAAGGAGAATATTCCCTGTCTCTTCCTTCCGGCTCGGGAACGCTGGTTTTTACATACATCGGTTTCAACACCTCAGAGGTCCCGTTAAATAACCGTACGACAGTTAACGTAACGCTTAAAGGAGCAGAATCAGCCCTGGAAGAGGTGGTTGTAGTAGGGTATGGCACACAGAAGAAGGAATCAGTGACCGGCGCCATTGCTTCTGTCACCAGCAAAGACCTCGACAGAGTCCATGCCGGGGCTACTGTAAGTTCAGATCTGGCCGGCAAACTTCCTGGTGTATCTTTCCGTATGGCTGATGGCCGGCCGGGTTCAAGTGCCAACATACAGATCCGTAATCTTGGAAATCCCCTTTATATCATTGATGGGATTCAGCAGGATGCAGGTCAGTTTAACAATATTTCTCCGACCGATATTGAGAGCATCAGTGTGCTGAAGGATGCATCAGCTGCTATTTATGGTGTGAGGGCGGCCAACGGGGTAGTAGTAGTCACAACAAAACG
>JBQGEO010000053.1:0-5890 GCA_052039655.1 Pararcticibacter sp. | reverse complement strand
CCATTTGAAGCATTCAGCGCTTTCGACAATCCTCCAAATCCGTGGCACGACAAATGGTCAAACACTCTTGTGATCGACGAAAAGAAATCGCGGCTTTAAATCACAGCAGAATCACTAAGCGTACGGCAGATGCTGTCATCTGCTTATTGTATACCGGACAGATAGCGTTCTAGCTTCTCAATATTCTGCTTTTGTCCTTCGTCTGCGTTAAACGTTTTGATCAGGATTTCGAGATATTCAGCTGTATCAAATAAGGAGCTCCATTCAATCCGGGTTTCTTCACCCCTGGACTCGAAAAGCACTGTAGTGATGAAATGCGGGTTAAAATGCTCAAAAGAAATTTTCTTTAAAGGAATAACTTCTTTAAAGATGCTCCTGTTCGGATAGCTCTGTCCGTCAGGTCCGTGCATCGTAAGCTTCCATTCCCCGCCTTCCCTGAGATCCATTACGTGAATGGTATTTGTATGACCGTTCGGTCCCCACCATTTTGCGATATGTACCGGATCTGTCCATACCTGCCATACCCGTTCAATTGGAGCCATAACGGTCCTGACGAGCTTCAGCTCCCTGTTATCTGTCATGATTTCTTTTTGCTGCTGTTTATAAGATCTATTGCCTTTTCCATGACTTCATCCCGTCCCTCTGCAACGCCCTTTATCGAGGGCTTCACTTCAACATCTGGTAAAATACCCATTCTTTGCGTTTCCTTTCCGTCGGGATAATAAACTCCTATGCCACTTATCATAGTACTGATACCCCCTGGGAGAAGGAACTGCGAAACGTCCCCATCTGCACCTGCGGTAGTAGAACCGATCACAGTTGCGTTGGGATTGACCCGATATGCCATGGCGTGAAATTCGGATGAGCTTTGAGAAATCTCGTTGACCAGGATAACTACTTTACCCTTATAATAATCCCTGTTCCTATAACCGGTTTTCAACTCTTTGTGAAAAGTAAACAGCCCGGGATTCTCTATACTACCATTCGTAAACCTGACAAAGGGTGTGCTTTCAGGCATCAGATAACGGCACAGATCGTAAATTGGAAAATCGGAAGGATAATTCCTGTTATCAATAATCAATCCTTTAGTATTTTTAAGGTCGTTCCATATTCCCGGCAGGTGTCTCTTTTTCAGGGATCCGTTATTGATGTATGCAATATCCCAGTTAATGATCCTGAAGCATGTATCCCGAACCTGGTATTTTCTGTACAGGTTAATATCCCGCACAGAGAACGTCTTTAACGTTTTATTTTCAGACTTTCCGTTTCTGACAAACGTAATATTAATGACTGAATCATTCGTTCTCAGAAGACTGACAGCAATATCCCTCAGTTTTGTTGGATAGTTGGAGGCAGGAGAAAACTTTAATTTTTCCTTTACGGCATCTGCTACAGGTTTATTATTTACTTCTGTAATTATATCTCCGGGCTTCAGGCCGGTCTCTTTTCCGAACTTTTCATTATAGTACCCGGTAACCACCGGCCTGTTTTCTATAAACTTCAGTTCAAGAGGAGCGTAATTAAGTCCGAAATAATTATTTAAGGCGGGATTGCTCCCCCAGATATTGGCATGTGTATCATGAATCCGCCCGATAAGTTCTAAAATGTTAAGAGTATATTCTGTTTCATCCTTTGCATTTACCACCCTGGGAATGAATTCTTCCAGCACAGTTTTCCAATCTTCTTCTATTAAGTTCTTATATGGAAAATAGTATTGAATAACATTCCAATACCGGTATAAAGCTAAAAGCCGGTAACCGGCATCAGGATACTTCATGGATGAATAAGCATTCTCATTTTTAAACTCCGGGTTTCCAATGCCTGGCATTAATCTGACGTAATAATGCTCTTTCGGCCGGTCCGAATTTTTAATTTGCGTAAGCAAGGATGTCAGTTCATCTGAAAAACCAGACCGTGTAATCCATTCTAAATCAGGTTCGAATTTCACATCCGATTTTTTCCATGCAGCATTCTTTCCACCGGAAAAATGCCCCAAACCAGTTATCCAATCCGTCAGCGTCCTATCCCTGTCCCGATTATCTGCAGCCTTAATCACTTTAGGAAGTATTCTGAAGAGCTCGTAATCCCAGTTGTATTCTCCTTTAGCAACGCTGGGATGATAATACTTCAGGAATCCCCATATTAAACCGAGGGTTTTAAGATTACCGGTTGCAACCTGGTCGGCCGGAATAGCGGTAATTAAAGAACCTTTATCAAACTCCTTATCTTTTTCAGCAGAAAAGATCTTTCTTTGCAGCGGACGAAGGTCTTTAATATCTTTCCCATCAACTGCCACCCGGAGATCGTCTATCCACATTTTTCCTTTCCCTACCAACAGTCCTCCGAAAACGATCTGCTTCGTCCTTTCAGGATCCATATCGAGGCTTATCTCGTACTTTGTCCAGGCAGTTGTACCGGTAATCCCCCTTTTATTCATATTATCAAACGCGATCGAGGGGTCTATCCGCATCCACAATCCGGCATATCCGCCTGTAACATTCTCAGTTTTAATATACCCTGAAAAAGTTATCTTCTTACCGGCATAGCTTTCGGGGATTGTAAAAGCTAAAGACTTATAATCTGGATTGCCACTTTTAAATTCAACAGCGGCAGAGTACTTCCCGCTATGTACATTGGTGGAATCAATAGTAAGAATGTATCCGTCTCCACCGAAAGTGCTCCATCCGGAGGGCATTCCTCTCTCTACAGATTCAAACCCGAAATTTAGCTTCGGCAATATTCCATTGGGCTGGCAATAAGCAGCGGCTCCAATTAATAGCATTGAAAATGCAAGGACTACTTTCTTCATGGGTTTATCTGATGGTTATTTCTTATATGCAGGTGACGCTGTCTTCCAATTAAGGTTATATTTCCGGGGTCTGTGTAAAGGCTGGTACGCACTCCGGCAGACTCACAGAACCAGATGGAAAGTTAAGTTAGTGATCTCAAAATTCCAAGCAAAAAAACCACTTATTTATTCATTCGAACGGTGATAACACAGGGTCTGCAATCCGCTTAGTCCTAATTAGAAGATGTCCGTTCGTGTAGAACAATGTGTAGAAAGGAATGTCGCAGAACAAGAGCCATGAATCCTAACGACCCTTGATATGCGGTGCTGGCCAGGGGCTTCCCACGTGGAACACTCATTTAAAGATATTTTCACGTAATTATCGCGCAAACTAATTGCAGAGCGTCCCGGTTAGCAACATAAACACTTTGATTATGAGAAACAGCATTCTGTTACTTTCCACGATCCTCGCTTCCACCCTTGTGATGTGCTCCTGCGGTGGCAAAAATACCCGGTCACATGTTGAATCTCCCGGCGACGAAAAAAGCGGAAAAGACAGGCTGCTGGAAACCGGAGCTGATCTGCTCCAGGACAAAACGCCCCTGAAATACTTCAACGCTTACCTTGATGGCTTTCACTTTTATAACGGCAATATGGGTGCCCAGATGGAAGCACACCATTACGTCAGTCAGCTGAATGAAGATATACACCAGGCTATCATATTTGACGGAAAAGAAAAAGATGCCAAAATAATGGGGATTGAATACATCATCTCGGAAAAACTGTTCAAAACACTGTCTGAAGAAGAGAAGAAGTTATGGCATTCCCACCATTACGAAGTAAAGTCGGGAGAATTAATTGCACCGGGCATTCCGGATGCAGCAGAACATGAACTAATGGAGAAACTGGTCTCTACGTATGGCAAGACAATCCATACCTGGCATACGGACCAGCAGCGGACGCTGCCGTTGGGATCACCTATGATCATGATGGGTTTTACAAAGGACGGTCAGATCAACCGGCACCTGCTCGAAGAAAGAGACAAACGATTTAATGTTTCCACTTCTGACAAGAAAAAGAAACGCGAAGATATTCCTATGCCAAAAGTGGATCCGATGGCGAACGCCTGGGAGAAGGGGCATTTAAGGCAATTCACGATCACAAGACAGGCTGACAGCGCTACGCACAAGCACCAGGGGCCTGCACAAAGCGAAAAAACCGGCCACGGAAAGCTGTGAGACCGGAATCTCCCTAATCCAGAAAATAAGGTTCTCTTTATTTATTTTTTTCTCTTTGTTCTGCTTTGTGTATTTTGGGGGTCCGGCAAAACACGCATCAGCACACAACCAATGAGATTTATATTTTCTGTTTTACTTTTCTTTTTATACGTGGGACAATGCCCGGCTATTAATATACCGGACTACCGCTTTCACAAGATGCCGGAGACTTCCTATTATGGCGGGATCCACAGTATTACCAAAGACAGTATAGGCAGAATATGGTTTAGTGGGTACGACGCTTTGTTTATGTACAATGGAAATTCATTTATCCAGATGAATGACCTTGTGACAAGCCACTCTCCCGGAGTTTACTGGGCGTACGGTCAGGTTATCACGGATAAATCCAAAAGATTGTTTGTGGCGACCAATCAGGGACTGATGCGTTTCAACTATCAAACCCAAAAATTTCAGCGTATTCTAACCGGCAATATCGCCATGGTCACTCCGGGAGAGGACGGTCTTATCTGGCTGGTGCGCGATGGCAAAGTAGAATCATTTCATCCTGACAAACTTCCTGCTGTAGCCCATTACCCACCCCTGACCAATATTTCTGCATTGATATGTACCCCAAAACATGTCTATATTGCAGCAGGCCAAAAAGTATACAGGATCAACTCCAAAACGGGAAAATATACCATTTTCTCTGACTTCGGAAACAGCTCCTATGTCATAAAAGATGTTCTTGAGCATAACGGATCCGTCTATATCCTTACTCAAATGAACGGCCTGCTTGAATGCAGCAGCGAGGGGAAGATCATCAGACATTTCAATCTTTCTCCGGTTTATGGAAAAGCAGCCAGTGCGAAAAGTCTTTATCTTGACTCCTCCCATATCATGTGGGTTGCCACTCAATCCGGACTCTTCCTTCTGGATCCCCTTACGAAAGAAACGCGCCTGCTCCGTTCGGACCTTCATTACGCATACTCTCTGCCCAATAATTCGGTATGGTCTATTTATCCTGACCCCGATGGAGGAGTATGGATAGGTACATATGGGGGAAAATTAGCCTATATGACCTTTTCCGACAATGACATCAATTATTTCAAACCCGCTTTAGGAGGCTTGAACCACCCTATCGTCAGTTGCTTTGAGGAGGATAGTGAAGGCAATCTATGGATCGGAACCGAGGGGGGCGGCTTAAATTACTGGAACCGGAAGAACGATCATTTCTCCTACTACACGCAGGAAAATAAAACCGGCATCACGTCTAACATGATCAAAAACCTGCATTATGATAAAGAAACCAACGTTCTCCATGTTTCCACATTCAACGGAGGACTAGAGCAGTTTGATAGCAGGCAGCAGCGTTTTATCGATCTGCACATCTCTCACCCTGCAAACTCCCAGCCGCTCAGTGTTTATGATTTCGCAATGGAGGGTGACTCCGGTATCTGGATGACTAATCCCGACGCTGAACTGATATATAAGGATAAGAAAAAAGGGACGGCAGAGGTGGTTTCTTTCTTTGATCCGAAAGGTACCCGGGTTAGAATGCGCATTGAAACTTTGTTTCGCGATAAAGGAGAGAAGCTATGGCTAATGACGCACACCGGTTTGTATGTGGTGGACGTCCGCAGCAGGCAGATCGTCAAACATTATTACATGCCCAACGTGCCGTATTCGGTAAACAGCCTTTGCTCTTACTATATTACCTCCGGCTCTGATATCTGGCTGGGAACCCGGGGCGGCGGTGTCAACAGATTGGGCAAAGACTGGACTTATACCAATTTTGGTGAAAAAGAAGGTTTGTTCGGGAAGACTGTCTTTGGCATACTGGAAGATTCGGGATCAAAGGATGTATGGTTCAGTACAAACGACGGGC
>JBQGEO010000052.1:0-4960 GCA_052039655.1 Pararcticibacter sp. | reverse complement strand
TCCCTGGCGGAACTTGTCCTGTGTTGTTTCGCATATACTGCCGGTTGCCTGTACATTTTCCCTGCCAATGAGAATGTATTTTTCGGTCAGCAGGATGGAGTAATAGAGTTGTGCAAGCTGGTTATATGTGTCATACTTTGCTTTAACTGTGGCTGCCTGGCTGACTTTTTCCTGTGCTCCTGCGGTTTGAACTTCAAACCATTTCTGAAAGTCGAGCACATTCCAGCTTGCCTGGACGCCGGTGTTGTAGATATACCGGCGTCCGAAGGTGTATTCGCTGAAAGTGCCTTCAGGAGCTGCCGGGTTGAATAGTGCGGCTGGCACCAGGGTAGGCTGCAGGGTGATATTATCATTGAAGGCTGCCGAAGCATTAACAGAGGGAAGCAGAGATGTACGTGCTGCCCGGCTTTGCGAGTGGCTTATTTGTTCATCGATGCTGGCTTTGCGGATGCTGACAGCATTTTTGTCAGCATAATCAAATACTTCTTGTAATGAGCCAAAAGTGACCTGGGCTTTGGCTGCTGAAACTGACAGAAAAAAGAGCAGGGCAATTATCTTTTTCATTAACGGTTATTTTACCCTGCTCCAGGTTTGTTTCCTGCTCATCATGCCGAAGGTTGCGGTTATTTCCAGCTTGTCGTCATTTACAAGTTTTGCGGTACACCTGGCGGTTCTGCTTTTTTTTATGACGTGGACTGTTCCATTTTTAAAGGTGCTGCTTCCGTCTTTTTGAAGGGACGTAATTTGTTTTTTGCCAGCCAGGCTCTCATCTTCGGCCTGCCTGATAATGGCGTCGTATACGTCGCCGTTCTTTACGAATTCTATTACCCGGCTTTTGTCTTCGTTGGTCCACTTGCCAAGAATCTTGTCATTGTCTGTCTGAGCGAAAACACAGAGGCCGATGAAGAGGCTTACTGTGAGGATGATCATTTTTTGCATAGTGTTTTTCTTTTTTGACAAATATGGCCTGCAGAGTCACGGACGGACAGTTTAAACAGGGTGAACTGAACAATTTGAAGGGTGAATTGAATTTACACCGGATTCAGATAGTTAAGGTAAATATGTGATAACTTAGCACCATTATAAAGGATAAAACAGAACATCAGATGCCTTCAGATAATTTGCTAAAACAGATTGAGTTTATCAAAGAGATAGACAAACTGAAATATATACAGCGGAAAACCAGGTTGTTCAATAGTGACCGGAATGAGAATGATGCAGAGCATAGCTGGCATCTGGCGATGATGGCTATTGTGCTGGCGGAACATTCCAATGAACCTGTGGATATTCTGAAAGTCATTAAAATGGTGCTGATCCACGATATCGTTGAAATTGACGCGGGGGACACTTTCATTTATGATGCTCAGAAAAATCATTCAAATACGGATGAAGAACGGATAGCGGCTAACAGGATCTTTGGTCTATTACCCCAGGAGCAGGCTGCTGATCTGATTGCTGTATGGGAAGAGTTTGAGGCTGGAGAAACAAAGGAAGCCCGGTTTGCGAGATCCATGGACAGGCTGGAGCCATTGCTTCAGAATACGTCTAATAACGGGGGGACCTGGGCTGAGTTTGGAGTGGACTACGACAAAGTCTATGGCAAAAAGAAGGTCATAAAAATGGGTTCTGAAGCTATATGGGAGTTTGCCGAAATGCTGATAGACGAAAGTGTTGAAAAAGGTATTCTGAAAAAAAATGTTTAATCTGAGATCCCCTGCCATGGATTTCTATTCATGTGTTTTTATATAAGCCGGATGATCTGACGTAATTACTTGATTATCCGGCTATCTCCTTTACCTTTATATTATAACTTCCAAATTATAACCATCGTATGAATAAGATCATAATTGACCATTCAGATAAAACACCTAAGGTTCAGCAAATCATTAACTCTATCAAAGCAGAAATAGACCGGGGCAGTTTAAAAAGGGGAGATAAAATACTATCTGTAGCCGATTTTGCCAAAATGCACCAGGTTGCCCGTGATACTGTGGAAAAGGCTTACAGGAGGTTAAAGGACGAGGGATATCTCGAAACGGTGGCAGGAAAAGGGAACTATATAACCGGGAACACAGGAGGAGAGTTGAGGATACTTTTGATCTTCAATAAGTTAAGTTCATATAAAAAGGAGATATATTACAGCTTTCTGCGGGTGATGGGACCCAAGGCGAAGGTGGATCTGCAGATCCATCACTATGATCCGGCTATCTTAAAGGAAATAATAGCTCATAATAGGGGAAAGTATCATTACTATGTGGTTATGCCCCATTTTTTTCAAGGCAGCCCTGAACCTGACTACCAGGATATATTTCATGGCATTGATCCTCAAAGCATCATAATGCTGGACAAGAAACCGGAAGTGAATGTTATAGAATATCCGGCCGTTTACCAGGATTTCAGACTGGATATCTATGAAGCCCTATATCTCGCCCGGCACCTGTTTGAAAAATACCGGGGGATAACGGTGGTGTTTCCGCAGCTGAATCATCATCCAGTTGAAATTTTGGACGGTATCAGCAGTTTTTGCAGCGAATCTTCTATTACGTTTTCAAAAGCGACTGATATGACTGAAATGGAGTTGATGAAAGGGGAAGCCTATATCACTTTAACCGAGTCGTCCCTGGCGGACTTATTAAAAAAGATCCGTATTTCGGGGTTTGTTCCGGGAAAAGATGTTGGGGTGCTATCCTTTAATGAAACGGTGATGAAGGAGCTGCTGGATATTACTGTGGTGACATCGGAGTTTACAGAAATGGGATCCAGGGCTGCGCAGATGATCCTGGATAAGAACTTCAGACAGGTGAGAAACCAGTTCAGGCTGATTGTGCGGCAATCCTTATGAGCCCGTATAAAGGATTTGCCGGCTGGAATTTGATCGTACGCACAGGAAATTGCATATTTAACGCTTCATTAATATAATCCATATATGAGAAGTGATGAAGTAAAAAAAGGATATCAAAGAACACCGCACAGATCATTATTCAGGGCCACAGGCTTAAAAGACGAAGATTTTCAAAAGCCATTTATCGGAGTGGCGAATTCATTTATAGAAATTATTCCGGGCCACTTTTTCTTAAACAAAGTTGCCGAAATTATAAAGGAGGAGATCAGGGCGAACGGGTGTGTTCCTTTTGAATTTAATACCATTGGTGTAGATGACGGCATTGCAATGGGACATGACGGAATGCTTTTTTCATTGCCAAGCAGAGAGTTGATTGCCAGTTCGGTCGAAAGTGTGATGAACGCACATAAGCTGGATGCTATGATCGCAATACCAAATTGCGATAAAATTGTTCCCGGTATGATCATGGGTGCCCTCAGGGTGAATGTGCCAACTATCTTTGTTAGCGGCGGGCCTATGGCTAAAGGGTATAAAAAGGATGGGACGCCGATCGATTTGGCTACAGCGTTTGAAGCAGTTGGTAAACATGAAGCGGGAACGATCAGCGAGGAGGAGCTCCGGGATATTGAATGTAATGCCTGTCCGAGTGGTGGAAGCTGTTCGGGGATGTTCACTGCCAATTCCATGAATACTTTAATGGAAGCTATGGGTATTGCTTTGCCTGGAAATGGTACGATACTGGCTCAAACGAAAGAGCGGGAGGTGCTTTACAGGCAAGCCGCCAGGAGGATCTGTGAGATAGCGAAAGATGAAGCCGCGCGGGAGAAATTTAAGCTCCGGAATATCCTGAATGAAAATGCTGTTAAAAATGCATTTGCAGTGGATATGGCGATGGGGGGAAGTACGAATACAGTGCTGCATATGCTTGCTATCGCTAATGAAGCGGGTGTTGATTTCCAGTTAAAGGATATTAATAATATCTCTAAAAGTGTTTCTCATATTGCTAAAATATCTCCCAGTCTTACAACTGTGCACATGGAAGACATTAACAGGGCGGGTGGTGTTAATGCCGTGATGAAAGAGATGACCAAAAGAGGATCGGATGTACTGGCGGATAACCTTACTATCAGCGGCGAAACGATCCTGGAGAAAATTGCTGATGCGGAGATAAAGGACGAAACGATCATTCATAGGATTGATAATCCATATAGTGCGGTTGGCGGCTTGGCTATTCTTTACGGAAATCTGGCTGAGCAGGGTGCTGTTATAAAGACAGCAGGACTCACCGGTGACCGCGTTTTTACCGGGAAGGCGGTATGTTTTGACGGTCAGGCGGAAGCCATTGCAGGTATCCTGATGGGAAAGATAAAGGCTGGGGATGTTGTAGTGATCCGGTACGAAGGCCCTAAGGGTGGTCCCGGAATGCAGGAGATGCTGACGCCGACAAGCCTGATCATGGGAATGGGGCTGGGAAGTTCTGTTGCCCTGATAACAGACGGCCGGTTTAGTGGTGCCACGAGGGGAGCGTCAATAGGACATGTTTCTCCGGAAGCTGCAGAAGGCGGAATGATCGGCTTACTGGAAGACGGGGATGAAATTCATATTGACGTAGATAATTACATCTTGTCAGTAAACCTTAGCGAAGATGAAATTGCCGAACGAAAAGCCAAATTCGTACCGGTGAAAAAAGAATTGAACTCGAGATGGCTTGGCCAGTACAGGTCATTGGTGACGAATGCGAGCAGCGGCGCTGTTCTAAGATATGATCTATAGAAAGGGGGCCTGACGGCTACCCCTTTTTTGAATACCAGGCACGGATTAGCAGTGACTGGAAAAATTGGACAGGCAATGAAAATCCTGCATTCAGAAGAAGGCTTTCCAGCTTGCTTTTTGATAAAACTGAAAGGTGGGTGCTCATTGCTTGTTCCATAAAATCCAGCGACTGATCTGAAGCGCCGGAAAACCGGTGCAGGGCTTTCCATTTTTCCAGTAAGCTTTTAAACTCCGCTGACTCCATATCATCGCTGATATCTGCATTTATGAGATATCCGCCGGGCCTTAACCTTGAATACATATCCGTATACATGGCCTGGCGTTCCCGCAGATCTGTTACGAAAT
>JBQGEO010000051.1:0-10418 GCA_052039655.1 Pararcticibacter sp. | reverse complement strand
CCATTTCCGTAAAACCTTATCTTTTGCTAATCTCAATATTCAGCTTCGCCTGCAAGCTTACAGACTAACCGTTCCCAGGCATGTTGAGCGAGGTAGATGTTTCTTTATGAGCTTAAAATTAGTACAGAAATGCGTTTTTTGAAAGAATTATGGGATGAACGGCGTTTTAATGTATCTGAACGGATACGCTGGTATGTTTTGTTTATATTTTCTTTAAATCATCTAAATATGAGCGTCCCACCGGTATTTTCCGGTTGTCGGACAGTGTAACTTCAGAAGCTGTTATTTTCGTCACATCTGACTTGTTTATTATAAAGGATTTATGAATCCTGATAAAATTCTGTTTAGTAAGAAATTCTGCTTCTGCTTCTTTTAATGTCTTCCTGAGTACAAACTGTTTTGTCTTCGTATTAATCGTGATATAATTGCCGCTTGCTTCTGCAAAAAGAATATCACTCATCCGGATCTTAACTCTTCCTTTTCCATGGGGTAGAAATAGGCTTTGATCTGAAATGCCTGATACCGGGGGGCTCAGTCTGGGAATCACCATTTCAATGGCAGCGAAGACATCATCTTTTTCGAAGGGTTTGATCAGATATCCATACGGCTTCGTCTGCTTAGCCATCTCGATAGTTTGTTTGTCATTATGGGATGTCAAAAAAATAAAAGGAAGTTTAAAAGAGAGATTTAGGGTATGGGCAAGATCGATTCCTGATTCTGTCCCCGTGAGCGTAATATCAAGTAGTACGAGATCGGGCTTGCTCTTCCTTAAACTGGCAATAGCCTCTCTGTAGTTAATAGAGATGCCGTTTACCTGATATCCCAGTTCGTGTAACATGTCCTGCAAATCAGATGCGATGATCATTTCATCTTCAACTATATGGATGCTTAACGGAGGAGTCATTTGTTTCTTTAAAATTTATGTGAAATGTTTGATCGGGATCATGCTGGTAGCTAAAGTATCCGGATAATTGCCTGCTCAGACTAATTATCAGGCGAAAACCCAGAGATTCATTCATGTTGCCTATCTGTCCACCCTTCAGGCCTGGCCCGCTGTCTCTGTAGGAAAGACTGTATTCATTCTGGTCTATCTTAGATATTCTTATCGTGATCCTGTTTTCCAGACTATCAGAAAAAGCATGCTTTAGTGAATTAGTGATAAGTTCGGTTAAAATAAGGCCGAGCGGCACAGCCGTATCTGCATTGAGCACGACGTTGCCGGTTGAAATATCTGCTGAGATATCAGAACCTTTTGTATGATATATATCGAGCAAATACCGCAGTAATTGTTCAGTGTAAGGTTGCAGATCAATTTTACTGAGACGGTCTTCCGAATAGAGCTGATCGTGTATCAGGGCAATCGATTTAAGCCGGCTTTTACACTCATTCAGTACCTTCGCTATATCCGGGTGGGCAAGATGCCGGGCCTGAAGATTAAATAAGCTCGATATAATCTGGAGGTTGTTCTTTACGCGGTGGTGTACTTCCCGTATCAGCATTTCCTTCTGCTCGTTTGCCAGGTGAAGCATTTCTACTTGCTTTTCGATTTCCATGTTCTTTTGTGCAAGAAGACTGTTGTTTTTCTTTCGGTCGAGAAAACGGAGATAGAATACGGATGAAGTGATCAACAAAAGCACGAGAACGGCTTCCAGACTGTAAGTCTGAAATTTGTGATGGCTTAATTCCAGTTCCTGCAAACGAATTTGCCGATCCTTTTTATCAGCCTCATATTTATTCCTCATTTCAGTGTCTGAAAGGACTGCTATTCTGGAATACAGCCTGTCCTTCTCTTTCGTGTACGCATTGTAAACGCTGTCGGCTTCTTCTGTTTTTTTATTTATATATAGTAGTTTGAACAGAAGCGGTCTTAATTCCTGGAGAGACTGATGCTGCTTACTTTCAAGCATGATGCTGGCAGCGCTTTTTGCTTTGTAAAGAGCCTGGTTATATTTCTTCTGAAGATAATAGGCCTGGGCATAGGAGCTTTCAATGTTGGCGACAGCCTGTTTGTCCATTTTGTTCTGCAGTGAGGCTGAGGACAATTTAACCGATCTCAGAATCCCTTCAGCATCTTTCATCCCGTAATAAGTAGATACCCTGTCGAGATAGCTTCGTGCGAGATTGTTTGAGTCATTTAAGCTACGTCTTATCTTTATGGATCCTGAGTTATAGCAGAGAGACTTTTTGAAGTTCTTTTTATTCCGGTAACTGATGCCGTATTGAAGATAAATGTGCCCGAGTAAAGCCTTGCCCTGAGGCGTTTTGCTGTTATTAAGTTGTTCAGCTCTTTTAAGGCACTCCAATGCCTTGTCGTAGTCTCCCGTGTAATCATTATGATGCATTGCGAGAAGGATGTAGAGTCTTATCCTGGAGGGAGTATTATTCGACTTCTCTGCCAGTGAAAGCCCTCTTATAAGCTCTTCGAGGCCTTTCTGGGGTTGTCCCAGTTTAACATATAAGAGGCCGATACGTCCATGGCAGTCGGGGAGATTTTCATTTATTCCCAGCTTTTCATAGTATTTGCGAGCGATGTTCAGGGCCCTGATCGCTTCTTTTATATCCAGGTTCTTTTCGTATACAGTTCCTAAACGATAATACCCATCGGCGATGCCGCGCTGGTACACATTCTTCCTGGAGAGTGCGAGTGCTTCCCGGTAGGCAGCGGCAGCTTTCTGAATATTAATATTAAAAAGACTGTCGCCCTCCCTGAAGAGAACATTAATAATAGTTGTATCCAGTACCTTTGATGTATAGTTCTCTTTAGAATATGCAGTTCCCTTAACTGAAAGAAGACTAGTACAAAAAAAGGAAAGGATAGTGAGCGTTAATAACCTGATAAAACCCCGAAGCATATTGCTTTTGCTAAAATATGAAAAAATACTCTGGTTCTTATGTGAGTTTTAAACGAATCTGTGTTTTGTTTAGCTTTTTATCAATATTCTGCCTGCTGATAAATTCGTTCCCATTTCTGTTTGTCTATATATTCCCTTCTGAATACGGGGCAGGGCAGTGGGTTAGTGGAAAAAGATTGGCGATAACAGGTGAAAGTTTTCCGGAGTCAGCGAAGGTTTTAGGAAGAAAAAAGGATGGAAGTTCGCCGGAAAGGAGTATGCAAGGGGTTTCTGAGTACGCCTGGTGGGTAATGAAGGCTTCAAACCAGAAGGAACCAGGTGGTATTTCTATGGCTGATGTTCATTATGTTAACGATATCTATGCTTCCGGAAACGCTATCGGCTGGTAGTGAGATAATTTCTTTAAAAAATAACACTCTAACTATTTGATAATTAATCAAACATTTCTATCTTTGCCCTCCCTTTCGAGGGGATTATTATGCCTTGAGCGAAGCCCTACTGCTTCGATGGGCGAAAAAGAATTAAAAGAAAATGTCAGGTATTATTGGAAAAAAAGTAGGAATGACCAGCATTTTCGATGCCGAAGGACGCAATATTCCTTGTACGGTTATCGAGGCTGGCCCCTGTGTTGTAACGCAGGTGCGTACTGTCGAGAAAGACGGTTACGAAGCAGTTCAGTTAGCTTTCGATGAGAAGAAAGAGAAGAACACTACCCAACAGTTAAAGGGCCATTTCGCAAAAGCAAACACAACTCCTAAGCGGAAGCTTGTAGAGTTTAAGACGTTTGAAGATGAGAAAAATTTGGGCGATACCATAACTGTTGACCTTTTTGCAGAAGGCGACTTCGTAGATGTTGTCGGAACTTCAAAAGGTAAAGGATTCCAGGGTGTTGTGAAGCGCCATGGGTTCAGTGGAGTGGGAATGCAGACTCACGGACAGCACAACAGGTTAAGGGCTCCGGGTTCACTTGGTGCTTCTTCATGGCCTTCACGCGTATTTAAAGGTATGCGCATGGCGGGTCGTACTGGTGGTGCACGTGTGAAAGTTCAGAATCTTCAGGTTTTGAAAGTGTATTCTGAGCAAAATTTAATAGTAGTTAGCGGTTCCGTTCCGGGAGCTAAGGGTTCTTACGTAATCGTTGATAAATAAGATGGAAGTTAGCGTAGTAAACATTTCAGGTAAAGAAACAGGTGCCAAGGTGCAGCTTCCTGAATCAATTTTTGGTGTAGAGCCAAATGATCACGCAATTTATCTTGATGTTAAGCAGTATCTTGCAAATCAGCGTCAGGGTACTCATAAGTCTAAGCAACGTAATGAGATTGCCGGATCAACCCGTAAATTATACAAACAAAAAGGTACAGGTGGTGCCCGTGCAGGGAACATCAAGTCTCCTTTGTTCAACGGAGGTGGTCGTGTTTTTGGTCCTCAGCCACGCGATTACAGCTTCAAACTGAACAAAAAATTAAAGCAACTTGCACGTAAGTCTGCTTTATCTTACAAGGCAAAAGATAATAACATTGTTGTTCTGGAAGATTTTTCATTCGAAACAATCAAAACCAAAAACTATGTGAAGCTGGTAACAGATCTGAACATAGCTGCAGAAAAAACATTACTGGTATTACCTGCTGCTAATAATAATGTGTATTTATCAAGCAGAAATCTTAAGAAGGCAAAAGTAATTACAGCAGATCAGCTCAATACTTATGATGTGTTGAATGCTACTAAACTTTTGTTAACTGCTGGTTCTGTTAAAACGTTGGAGGAGGCATTCGCCAGGTAATTATGGAAATCTTAAAGAAACCCATTTTAACAGAAAAAGCATCAATCTTAACTGAGAAGTTAGGCAGGTATGCATTTAAAGTAGATCACAGAGCCAATAAATTGCAGATTAAAACTGCTATTGAACAAATGTATGGTGTAAATATCGAAGCAGTAAACACCATGGTGGTATCTGGTAAAGCAAAGAGCCGTTACACAAAAGCTGGGTTTGTTTCAGGCCGTTCGCCTAAATACAAGAAAGCTATCGTAACGCTGAAAGAAGGTGAAACTATTGACTTTTACAGCAATATTTAATTAGAACAATGGCAGTTAGAAGATTTAAACCGGTGACCCCTGGTACCCGTTTCCGCGTCGGAGGCGATTACTCGGATGTTACTACAAACGTTCCTGAAAAATCGTTGGTAGTATCCATCAAGAAGTCAGGTGGTAGAAATAATACCGGTAAAATGACTATGCGTTACATCGGTGGGGGACATAAAAAAGCATACCGATTGATAGATTTTAAACGCGATAAAACCAATATCCCCGCAACTGTTGCCACTATTGAGTACGATCCAAACCGTACTGCGCGTATCGCCCTGTTAAACTATGCAGATGGTGAGAAACGTTATATCATCGCTCCTGAAGGTTTACAGGTTGGACAAACGGTAGTATCAGGTGAAACTGTAGCTCCGGAAGTAGGGAACGCTCTTCCTTTGAAGAATATTCCTCTTGGTTCAATTATCCACAACATTGAACTGAATCCTGGCCAGGGTGCATCGATTGCACGCAGTGCAGGTACTTATGCTCAGCTTTCAGCCCGTGACGGGAAATATGCTATCATAAAGATGCCTTCAGGTGAAACCCGCATGATCCTGGCTACTTGCATGGCTACGATCGGAACGGTATCTAACTCTGAGAAATCAAATGAAGTGTTAGGTAAAGCAGGACGCAAGCGTTGGTTAGGTCACCGCCCACGTGTTCGTGGTGTTGCAATGAACCCCGTTGATCACCCTATGGGTGGTGGTGAAGGAAGGGCTTCAGGAGGTCACCCGCGTTCAAGAACCGGTGTACTGGCTAAGGGTTATAAAACCCGTAACAAGAAGAAAACCTCAAATCGTTATATTATTGAAGGGAGGAAGAAATAATGGCTCGTTCAATTAAAAAAGGCCCTTATATTGATCATAATCTGGAAGGCAAAGTGCTTTCTATGAACGAAGCGAACAAGAAGTCGGTTATCAAAACCTGGTCACGCCGGTCTATGATTTCCCCTGATTTCGTTGGTCATACTTTTGCAGTACACAACGGGAATAAATTCATCCCTGTTTATGTAACTGAAAATATGGTTGGTCATAAGTTGGGAGAATTTGCTCCAACCAGAACATTTAGAGGTCACGCTGAAAAGAAAAAATAAGCAATGGAAGCAGTAGCAAAATTAAATAATTGCCCTACCTCACCTCGTAAGATGAGACTGGTTGTTGACCTGATTCGTGGTGAGCGTGTTGAGAAGGCTCTCTATATTTTAAAATATTCAAATAAAGAAGTTGCCCAGAGAGTTGAGAAACTTTTATTATCTGCCATAAAAAACTGGGAAGCAAAGAATGAAGGTCAGCGTCCTGAAGACAATGAATTGTTTGTAAAAACAGTGTTTGTAGATGGTGGCCGTCAGTTAAAAAGGCTTAGGCCTGCCCCTCAGGGCCGTGGTTACAGGATTCGCAAGCGTTCTAATCACGTTACTCTGGTAGTTGACAGCAAGAATCTTGAAACACAAAACTAATTAAGGAGAAATGGGACAAAAAGCACATCCAATAGGTAACAGATTAGGAATCATCAAAGGTTGGGATTCTAACTGGTTCGGTGGCAACAACTACTCCGATAAATTAGTTGAAGATGAGAAGATTCGCAAGTATCTTTCTGTTCGTATCGCTAAAGGCGGTGTTGCCAAATTGGTGATTGAACGTACATTGAAGCGTATCACTGTCACCATCCACACTGCTCGTCCGGGTATTGTAATCGGTAAAGGCGGTCAGGAAGTCGATAAGATCAAGGAAGAGCTTAAGAAGCTGACTAAGAAAGATGTTCAGATCAATATTTTTGAGATCAAACGTCCGGAGCTTGATGCTCAGTTAGTCGCTGAAGGTATCGCTAAACAGCTGGAGGCACGTATTTCGTTCCGTCGTGCTATGAAGACGTCAATTGCGTCTACTATGCGTATCGGAGCTGAAGGAATCAAAGTTATGTGTTCAGGCCGTTTAGGTGGAGCTGAAATGGCACGTACCGAGCATTATAAAGAAGGAAGAATTCCTTTGCATACTTTCCGTGCTGACATCGACTATGCATTAGCTGAAGCGCTTACCACTTACGGTAAGATCGGAGTTAAGGTATGGATCTGTAAAGGTGAAGTTTACGGTAAGCGCGATCTTTCACCTAATATCGGCCAGACTGCAGGTGTAAGAGGAAGAGGCGAAGGTGCTGCATCTTTCGGCGGTGGAGACAGAGGAGACAGAAGAGGCGGTAATGACAGGAGAGGCGGAAATGACAGACGTGGTGGTGGCCAGAACCGTGGTGGTGGTCAGAACCGTGGCGGTGGTCAGAACCGCGGAGGAGGTCAGAACCGTGGCGGTGGTCAGAACCGTGGAAACAGATAATTGATTTGCAGACATCGTTAACGATATAAATACAGAACAAGATGTTACAGCCAAAAAGAACGAAGTTCAGAAAAATGCAGAAGGGCAAAATGAAAGGCTTAGCCACTCGTGGTGCTGAGCTTGCATTTGGTTCTTTCGGAATAAAGTCACTGGAACCGGCCTGGATTACCAGTCGCCAGATCGAAGCTGCACGTATCGCGGTAACGCGTTATATGAAACGTGAAGGCCAGGTTTGGATCCGTATTTTCCCTGACAAGCCTGTTACCAAGAAGCCTGCTGAGGTACGTATGGGTAAAGGTAAGGGAGCGCCGGAATACTGGGTAGCAGTAGTTCGTCCTGGCAGAATGATTTTTGAAGCAGAAGGTGTGCCTATGGAAATTGCCAAAGAAGCACTACGTTTAGCCGCTCAGAAATTGCCGGTACAAACCAAATTTGTAGTACGTAGAGATTACGTAGAAGCATAATAGAGTTATAAGTTATAAGTTATAAGTAATAAGTGCCGAGCTTAGAACTTAGAACTTACAACTTAAAACTTACAACTTATAAAAGATGAAAACCTCAGAAATATTAGAGCTATCAACTGAAGAGATTGTAGCCCGCATCAGCGAAGAGAAGGCCAATCTCACAAAATTAAAATTTGCGCATACAGTTTCTGCCATCGAGAATCCATCTCGTATCAGTAAGGTGAGAAAAGATATCGCACGTTTGAATACAGAATTGACTAAGCGTAAAGCGGCAGATGCTGCTGCTGCACCACAGTCCGCTTCTGAAACAGAATAATTTTAGAGTCGAAATGGAAAGAAAATTAAGAAAGACCCGTATTGGGTTGGTAGTTAGCAACAAGATGGATAAGTCTATCGTAGTTGCAGTAGAAAGGAAGGTAAAGCACCCTATCTACGGAAAGTTTGTGAACAAGACTACCAAATTTATGGCTCATGACGAAAGCAACACTTGTGGTATCGGTGATACTGTGTTGATTATGGAGACTCGTCCGCTGAGTAAGAACAAAAACTGGAGATTAGTTGAAATATTAGAAAGGGCTAAGTAATGGTACAACAGGAATCAAGACTTAATGTTGCAGACAACAGCGGCGCTAAAGAGGTTTTAGTGATCCGTGTTCTGGGCGGCACCGGCAAGCGGTATGCTTCAGTTGGTGATAAGATCGTTGTTACCGTGAAAAGCGCTATTCCTTCAGGTAACGTGAAAAAGGGCAGTGTGTCTAAGGCAGTGGTTGTGAGAACCAAGAAGGAAATCAGACGTAAGGACGGCTCTTATATCCGTTTCGACGATAACGCAGCAGTATTATTAAATAATCAGGACGAACCACGTGGTACACGTATCTTTGGTCCGGTAGCAAGGGAGCTGCGTGAAAAACAATTTATGAAGATTGTATCATTAGCACCGGAGGTATTGTAACATGGAAAAGAATAAGAAAGTACAGCCTAAGCTGAAGATCCGTAAGGGCGATTTAGTTCAGGTAATTGCCGGCGACTCAAAAGGCAAGCAGGGCAAAGTTTTAGAAGTACTGCTAAAGGAAAACAGAGTAGTTGTTGAAGGTGCAAATATGGTATCACGTCATACCAAGCCTAATGCAGCGAACCCTAATGGTGGTATTATTAAGAAGGAAGCGCCTATCCATGTGTCAAACCTGATGGTTGTTGATCCTAAGACCGGCAAACCAACCCGCGTAGGCAGACAGAAGAATGCCGAGGGTAAATTAGTAAGAATCGCTAAAAAATCCGGGGAGGAAATTAAGCAATGAGTTACGTTCCAAGATTAAAGACAAAATACAAAGAGGAGATCCGCACTGCTCTGAAAGAAAAATTTCAGTACAAGAGTGTTATGCAGGTCCCTAAGCTGCAGAAAATTGCCATCAACCAGGGGGTTGGTGCGGCAACTACTGACAAGAAATTAATTGAAACCGCTATCAGCGAGCTTTCTACCATTACAGGTCAGCAGGCAGTTGCAGCGAAGTCGAAGAAAGATATTTCTAACTTCAAATTACGTAAGGGAATGCCAGTAGGTGTTCGCGTAACACTACGCGACAGCCAGATGTACGAATTCCTGGATCGTTTGATCGCTGTTGCTCTGCCCCGTATCCGTGATTTTAAAGGGATCAATGATAAGGGATTTGACGGACATGGAAACTATACTTTGGGTATATCTGAACAGATCATTTTCCCTGAAATCAATATTGACAAGATCAATAAAATTATGGGAATGGATATTACCTTTGTAACTTCCGCGAAAAATGATGTAGAAGCGCTGGAATTATTAAAGCAATTTGGTTTACCATTTAAAAATCAAACAGTAAATAATGGCTAAAGAAGGAGTAAAAGCACGTGAAGTTAAACGTGCCAGGTTAGTTGCCAAGTATGCTGATAAAAGAGCTGCTTTGAAAGCTGAAGGTAATTATGCTGAATTAGACAAGTTACCTAAAAACGCTTCTCCGGTACGTTTACACAATCGTTGTAAGTTAACCGGCCGTCCGAGAGGATATATGAGGCAGTTTGGTATCTCCCGTGTTACTTTCCGTGAGATGGCACTTGCCGGTAAGATCCCCGGGGTGAAGAAGGCGAGCTGGTAACAATAAAGTTTTAAGCTATGAGTAGTAATTTGTATACCTTTTTGGTATACAAATCTTATTACTTATAACTTAAAACTTATAACTTTGAATTATTAACCGGTGGCAGGTCCGTTAGAGAGGATACCACTACCACAAGCAACAAATAATGAATACAGATCCAATAGCAGATTATCTTACAAGAGTAAGGAATGCCATTAAGGCCAACCACAGGGTTGTGGAAATTCCTGCATCAAACCTCAAAAAGGAAATCACGAAAGTACTTTTTGATAAAGGTTACATCGCGAACTACAAGTTTGAGGACAACAGTGCACAAGGTACTATCAAGATTGCATTGAAATATCATCCTGTAACTAGAGTTCCTGCTATTCGCACTCTTACACGTGTGAGTAAGCCTGGTTTGAGAAAATATGCAGGTGTAGACAGTATGCCACGTGTACTGAACGGTTTAGGAATTGCGATCATCTCTACTTCAAGAGGAGTAATGACTGATAAGGAAGCCCGCAACCTGAATATTGGTGGCGAAGTATTATGTTATGTACATTAATCAGGAGGATTAAAACATGTCAAGAGTAG
>JBQGEO010000050.1:0-2696 GCA_052039655.1 Pararcticibacter sp. | reverse complement strand
AGTCATAAGAACGCATAACTGTGTTGGGATTAACTTGTAATTTTATGGCGAGGTCCCTTACTGAAAAAATTTTATCTTCAACAACCCACTTGCCAGCCAGAATTTCCTCGCCTACATATTTTGCAATCTGAAGATATATTGCTTCGTTCTCTTTAAAATCCATTTCTCTAATCTTAAACTTGCTTTTCTCTAATTTTGAAAAAGGCCGATACCCAACACAACAGCACCAGTGTGGCCAGAAGCACCAGGCCATATATCTGCTCCGTTAAGGTACTAAGCCGTATTGATGCGGATCCGTTGGGCAACCTTATTGAAATTGACCTGAACGGAACGAAGGAATATGCTTCCGCTGAAATCAATGCTCTTATCATATAATGATTCACGAGTAAAAGCAGTAATCCTACCGCAAAAAACATGAGTGCAGTTTTCACGAAGTGATTCTTCTCAAAGCCGGCAGCACCAAGGAATGTTATGCTTTGCAGCACCACAAACGCAATTAAGCTGACATAGTACTTGTCCTCCACCGAGAAAACGTTAACAAGTTGAGCATGCTGATTTTTGTATATCACAAACAGGAACAGCCAGTCAATCGCATAGAAACAGAAGAAAAAAACAAGTGGGAAGAGGATAAAACTGTTAATCCAGCCCACCAGATATCTTTCGAAATGAGTGACCGGCAGCGTCAGGCTGGCGATCTTCCTTCTTTTCTCTGAAAGATCACCATAAACAGTACTGGTAAATATGGGTCCGCACAGAAGAAAGAAAAAATTAAAAACTATAAATTGAGTATTTACTTCTATTGGTCTTTCCGTCTGCGATGCACCAAGGGTACAAAAGCCAAACACCACTACCAGCATGCCAGTTAAAACAACCAGTGCCATCAAATGATGTCTAATACCTTCTGTTGTAGTTTTTTTGAACAGCAATGCAAAACGCCTGAAATTAAACATATCGCTCATAATGATTCCCGATTAATGGTAACACTTTAGTATTCTCCTCAATTACTGCATTGAACAATAATTCTATATTAACTTTGGTACCAGGCTCACCGTTATTCGGAACGATGCCTTCCAGTCCTCTCACTGTACTTTCGTAGTACAATGCATCTTGCTGCTCTTCAACACTTAATGTCTTAAAGCTAATCCGTTCGGCGATCTCATCTACGTTATCATTCAGGATAATTCTTCCTTCATGCAGAACAATGATAGAATCTATGAGATTATCTAAATCCCGAACCTGATGTGTCGAGATAACAATACACTGGCCTTCCCCGAAAGCAGATGCCACGATTTTTCTGAACTGAGATTTAGATGGAATATCCAATCCATTGGTCGGTTCATCCATAACCAAAAGAGAAGTACAGCAGGCAAGGCCAAAAGCAATGAAAACCTTCTTTTGTTGCCCAAAAGAAAGGCGGGTGAGGACACTATCCTGCGGAACTTCGAACTTATCCAAATACCTAAGAAAGAGCGAATTGCTAAATCCCGGGTAAAAAGGAGCCGTCGATTTTACATAGGCGGAGATTGTAACAGGAGGTACATATAACTCTTCGGGGACTAAATAGAGGTCCCTCACCATCGCCGGTAGCCTTAGAGAAGTATTAATTCCGTTAATACAGCAGCTTCCGTTCTGAGGAAAAACAAGGCCGGTGATAGCTTTTAGTAAAGTCGATTTACCTGCACCGTTCTTTCCAAGGAGACCATAAATGTGTCCCCCTTTAAGTTTAAGGTTCAGATGCTCGAACAGCTTTCTTTTCCGGCCATAAGCAAATGAAAGGTTTTCAATATTGACCATCGGTGTATTAGTTTAATAGTACACTACAAATGTACATTTCATTTCGATATTAGCAAGAGAATTTTAAGAATTGTAAAGTATTAGGACAAGGCTGATCCTTCGTCATTCACCAGATGTATCTGTTCAGGAGGTAATTACTTAAAGGATCTGCTTCTAAATCATTTAGGCGTGAAATATCATTTAAATTCCAGCCGTTTTCCCACATTTGTATATGCGTATCATTATAGAAATTCTTTTAACAGGTATAGCTGTTTCTGTTGCCGCTTTTGTGGTTCCGGGCGTTCAGGTTGATGGCTTTATAAATGCCATTATAGCAGGTCTTCTTATCGCACTGGCTAATGCTACAATCGGGACTTTATTAAGGCTTTTTACCCTGCCGATCAATATCATTTCTTTAGGACTGATGTCTTTTATCATTACAGTCTTCATGGTACTTCTGGTTGATGCCTTTATGAAAAGCTTCAACACCTCCGGGTTTATTTCTGCACTAATCTTTGCGGCTGTACTTTCAGTCATCAAAATGGTTTTCAGTGCATTGAAATAATCTTCCGGATTATTTCTCATTCAGGACTTTTTGTACACTAGGAGCCTTGTCGGAGGCTGCTTTCGTCAAAATATCCGCATTATTCCGGTCCTTAAAGAACTTCTTCAGGTTGGAAATTGCTTCCGCCCGGACATAAGAACGCGTGTCACTGATTGCCATGCTCTTCAGCTTATCATAAACTTCCGGCCTTTCCCCTTCAGGCAGCTTTGAGATAAAGTTCAGCGCTTTCAGCCTTAGTTCCCAGCTTTTATCGCCAAGCGCCATCACAATGGTTTTTCTTGCTCTCTGTTCTGCTGCAAATACCTCCAGGCCCTGCAATGCCTCAAGACGATCCAGAAACAGGGGCGCATGACTGTAC
>JBQGEO010000049.1:0-5690 GCA_052039655.1 Pararcticibacter sp. | reverse complement strand
GTGGTACGGCTTACCGGCCAGAAGCGGCTTCCTACTCCGCCTGCCATGATCACTGCATAGTAGTTTTTGTGCATGAATGTAGATTTTTGAGCGTTTTGCTTTTATTTTGGCAATGATACGGGTTTTTTGTTAATTTTTTGTTAATAAAACCGCTGTAAATGCATATTAAGAGCGAATGGCTCCGGAGGTTTGTCGTGTAGCGGTTTTAAGACGCAGTATGGAAAACGGACAGGCAAAGATGTGCTGAAGGTGTATAGTGCCTGGTAAGTTTTGTGCAGGGGTTATACATTTTATTCATTTTGAGTGTCAGGCGTTATACAACCCGTGTCAAAGCCACTGTTTCTACGGAAAAAATGCGGAATATTGTTGCAGAGCCTGACCTGGTGCTTACCATTCTTCCCAAGCGGGTAAGTACATCCGATACAGGCCGGGCTCAAGTGTTTTTTTATTGATGCCCAAAGAAATCAGGGGGCGCGGGCAGAGGAATTAAATGAGCGATGATATTCGATCTGCCCCGCGTACCTCTGTTTTTGTTAAACGCCATGTTTGACGTATTGTTATGGAAATTTGTCCTTTTTTGTTAATTTTTCATTAATATTTAAAATTCATTGAACTTTTCGAATGATATTTTGTAATTTTACCGGCGTATTTAAAAACTCAAGGCTATGAATACAATATCTACTTCTGAACTTGGAATTGGCGGCAGAGGTTATCTGGCCCCTTCAAGTGACAGTCCCCTGCACCGTTGTCCTAAATGCGATGCTTATACCAGTCACCGGCTTCCCAACGGAAAGATGGCCAGCCAGGTGCTATTCTGGATGCCGTTGAAGCGGTATCAATGTGATCAATGTCACAATAAATTTTATATCCTCGCAAGATAAGTTTTTCCCCTGCGGGGGTGGATGATCAACGTTCAGCACGCATCTCCGGCCTGGTTCCTTATTTTGAGAAAAAAGCCCTTTTTTTAGTTGTGGCGCAACAATTGTCATTATTTTTTCGTTATTTGGTATAATTAACTAATAAGTTTTTAACCGCATTAACGAAAGAGAGCCATGACACCTACCGTTATATTAATAGCTTTTTTGTATATCTGGATATATGAGGAACTGATGCAGGCGGCGCCCGACCCGGAAGAGGAAGGTGAGTTCTGAAATAAATCTGTTACCTGATTAGGTAATATTCAAATAATACCATATTATTGCGATATAATTATGCCTGTGTTAAAAGCCTGACGCTGGCTGAATTATGGTGTATTCTCCTGCTTATATTGCCAATCTGCAGGGTTGCGGGCAACAGGACCTGCCCGGCGACTTTAATTTTTAAAATTTAAGCTGTTGTAAAAAACAGGAGGAGGTTTTATGCCATTAAAAGAGTTGTTGCTTAACAGTTCGAACTTTACCGAAGTACTTAACCAGTATGCTGTCAATCCTGCCGATTTTTGTGTTAAAGACGAGGATCTTATCTTTTCGAGACTGAAATCAACCAATGAAGGTGTGTTCAGGGAAACTATCGTGATCGAAGGGCTGAATGATAAAGGCCGGATCTGCCTGATCGGAGCCATGTATGGTAATTTTGATAAAAACATAGCAGTGTTTGAGCTTGAGTCGGCTGAATATTTGAAGGGTGATACTGTATTGTGTTGATTGTCATTGGCTTGACCGGCTTGAAAAAAATTAAAAAAATAATCTGCTTTATTTAAAACAAATCAAATAATTGCCGGTTTTATTGGGAAGTTACGATTAACGTCTCAATAGAAATGGATAATTTGTCGGAGGAGAAGATTTTCTCAGCAGTTGACGAAGATGTTTTATGGAAGCAGGTTACTGAGGATCTGGCCGCTGTGCAGGATTTACTTGAATATCATGTTGTGCTTCAGCAGGAAGGGAGACGTGTTCTCCTGGATATTGATGTAGACCTTGGAGGAGGTTTCGACAGCGGAACAGCATCTACTACTTTCAGCTCTTATTTGTATAGTCGCGATAACTTCCGCTTTGCGATCCATAAGCAGAATTTCCTGGACGAAATTGGTAAATTCTTTGGTATGCAGGACATTGTGCTTGGATATCCTGAGTTTGATAAACGGTTTGTGGTGAAAACGAATGATGAGGCCCGGTGTGCACTGCTCTTTGCGGATCCGGCTCTGCGCTCTACTCTAGTGTCGCTGCCTGAATTAAGCTTTGGTGTGGTTCAGTACTTGCTGCAGCCCGATGATGGGAAGGCGCCTTTCCTGGAACTCAGGATTGAAGATGGAATATCTGACCCGACAGTTTTACGCAAAATATATCACGCTTTCTATAAAATTCTCGAACAAATGGGGTAGAGATTGTGAAATTGTGTGCTCTCTATCATATTTTCAAAGCTTGGTATTGTTAAGATTTTATTAACTCGCTGGCTTTTTTGAGAAAAAAATAATAAAATGCATAGTTGTGAAATAAAATCATTATTATTGCACTGAATTACGCTCTAAATCAACGCTCATGCAGACTCGTTACTTATACGTGTTACGTATACTCTTGCTCATAACTGACGTCTTCCTTGTAAATGCGGCCTTCATTTTCGGCTATTTCTGTTATTTTGGCTTCGAAAATTTAGCGATACCTGATTCTTACAGAAATTACCTCCTTGTCAGTAACCTCATCTGGTTTTTTTCATCCAGCTTATTTGGCCTTTACCGCGATTTTACGCTTGAACAACTGGTAAATATCTACCGGGCAACCTGGAAAGCGGTTGTGTTTCACGCAGTCCTTTTTGTTTTTTACCTGCTCTTTTCGGGTGATGATCATATGTCGAGAGGGTTCCTTTTGACCATGTACGGTTTGATTGGCTTTGGCTTCTTGCTGAGCCGTTTCGCCGGAACCGTATTTGAGTTTATGCTTTTCAGGCACTTTAAGGTGAGCCGCTCGGTGGCTGTTCTTGGTAGAAATAATACCGGGCTGAAGCTTGCGGGGTTCCTGGAGAAAAGCCAGAACTTTAAGTTTGAAGGTTTCCTGAACGAAGAGGAATCGTATTATGTGGATGGAAGCGGGACACTTCTTCCTTCTGCCTGCCGGGAAATTGCCAGTGCTGCGAGTCGCGGTATTAAAGACGTGTATGTTTCGCTGACGCCTGAAAGAATGCCTGAAGCGAAGTACCTGCTGGAAGAGGCGGAGAGACAGTGCGTGAGGCTGAAGTTTGTGCCCGACCTGAGTGCTTCTATTGCTGCGCCGTTTACGGTAAGCTATATGGGAGAGTTCCCGGTGATCAGTCTCCGGAAGGAACCTCTTGAGAATATAGAGAACCGGGTGAGGAAACGGATGTTCGACCTGATCTTCAGTTCGCTCGTCTTAGTTTTTATATTAAGCTGGCTGGTGCCGATCATCGCGATCATCATCAAGATGCAGAGTCCGGGGCCTGTGTTTTTCAAACAATTGAGGAGCGGACGAAATAATGAACCTTTCTGGTGCTACAAGTTCAGGAGCATGCGTGTGAACAATGACAGCGATAAGGTGCAGGCTACTAAAAACGACAGCCGGATCACTCCAATCGGAAGAATTTTAAGAAAAACAAGTTTGGATGAACTTCCTCAGTTTTTTAATGTTCTTATTGGTAATATGAGTGTGATCGGGCCGAGGCCTCACATGCTGAAGCATACTGAACAGTACAGTGCCATCATCGATAAGTTTATGGTGAGACAGTTTTTGAAGCCTGGTATCAGCGGATGGGCGCAGGTAAATGGCTTACGGGGTGAGACTGAGGATCCGAAACTGATGGAAAGCCGCGTGGAGCACGATATCTGGTATATGGAAAACTGGAGTGCTATGCTGGACATTAAAATTATTTTCATGACCGTTATCAATATCTTCAAGGGCGAAGACAAAGCTTATTAGAGATACTGGTCATCCTGAGAATTAAAACATCTTCTATTGAACATTTGGGAATTGTGCGGATGGGATTGGTGCAGGCTTGTTCGTAGGGAATTAATTTCGCTTAATAGTAAATAGAAACAAATATGAAAACATCGCTCTCATTACTTTTAATTGTAGGCTGTGTCTTCGTTTCATCGATAACGAAAGCACAACAAACGGGCACCTGGCTTAAGGATGGTGAACCCGGAAATCCTTTGTTCAGAAACCAGGTAGGTTTTACTGTGGGTACACAGGGTTTAGGCGCGGAAGTGGGTATTCCGCTGTCTACACGTTTTAACATGCGTTTGGGCGCGAGTCTGCTTCCATGGGAAACTACTGAAATTTCGAAGTTCAACAGTAACCGCGATTACAAAACGGACATCGACGTGGATGTGATGAACCTTCGCGCTATGCTAGACTGGCAACCATTCCCTACTGCAGGAGGGTTCTTTAACCGCATGGCTCTTACTGTAGGTGGTGCTTATTTTTATAAGGCCAAAGGTAGTGCAAAAGCTATGCTTACTGACAACTATGTATTGGGCGACTTAGTATTTACTCCTGAAGAAGTGGGTGAAGTAGCTGGTTTTGCTGACTGGACAGGATGGGCTCCTTATGCTGGTCTGGGATGGCACAATATCCGGATCGTTGACACGTTTAACATCGGTTTTGATCTGGGTGCGTTTTATTTAGGCAAGCCAGATGTTACAATGACGGCTACTAAAATGCTGAGTGGCAACGAAGTTTCCAATGAGCCTATCCTGAGAGATAATCTGAAGGATTACAAATGGCTTCCGAATTTTTCGATCAATCTGAAGTTTAACTATTAATGTGCAAAGGTGATTTATAAAAAAAGTGCTGTTATGAAAAAGATTTTTTACGCTGCGTTACTTGCGCTGTCGACGTTCGCATTCTCTTCGTGTGATGATCCGAAGGAGGGAATTACAATTGAGTTAGGAGATCCGTTTAAGTATGTCTCTTCTGTAAGGCTGACAAATGCGAAGGATGGTGCTGCTTTACCAAATGGTATTTCGGTTTCCATTACGGGGCCCGATGCATCCATGATTTATAATACAAAGGGTACTAAGACTTTCACGGTTGATAACGGTGTTGTTCAATTCGCTGTTGATCCACGGGTAGAGGTGACAGATGGTCGTCCATTGAAATTTAATATTATTGTATCGGGTGCGAGTATCCTGGATATGAATTATCCTGTGACGCTTACTAAGCAGAATCAGTTTCAGGAGAGAGTACTTTATGTGCTTGATCTGAATAATCCTGCTCCTGGTGTTTCTGTTGAAACTTTCACTATTAACGATATTGCTGCTGGTGTAGCAAGTAAACAGTTCTCCATTGCTTCAAAGCCTGAGAACAACACGAATTTGGTTACTTCGGTTACTTTCCCTGCAGGAACTCAGTTTAAGAATGCTAGTAACCAGGTGATATCAGGAAATCAAATGCTGGCGACTGTTGTGAACATTGATCCACGTTCAGTGGCCGGATTACGTGTGTTTCCGGGTGGTAGTCTGAGCAGCGATCAGATTAAAAACAGTAATGATCAGATTGTAGCTGGTACATTCAACCCCGCAACTGTTACAGATATTGAGCTGACCATTGGTGGACAGAGAGTAGCTTTTTTTGATGGGCAACAGCCTGTTGTGAAGCAGGATATTGATCCTACTTATGTAAGTTCGCAAACAGGTCAGGCAGCTCAGGTAGGAGACGTTATCTCTGTTTACAGTTATACAGTTGCAAGCGGAATGTTTGATTATGAAAGAGTAGGTAATGTAGTTGCTTCTAATACCGGTT
>JBQGEO010000048.1:0-3907 GCA_052039655.1 Pararcticibacter sp. | reverse complement strand
GGCGGATACCTTCAGAGCTGCTGCCGTAGATCAGCTGAAACTTTGGGGCGAACGCGTAGATGTGCGTGTAGTGGCGCAGGCGATGGGCTCAGATCCGGCTTCGGTGGCTTTCGACACCCTGCAGTCGGCCGTTGCCAATGGAGAAGATGTAGCCATTATTGACACCGCGGGACGCTTACATAATAAAGTAGCTCTTATGAACGAGCTTACGAAGATTAAGAATGTTATGCAAAAGGTAGTTCCGGGTGCTCCCCACGAGATCCTCCTGGTGCTCGATGCATCTACCGGTCAGAACGCCATTGAGCAATGCAAACAATTTACACAGGCCACTCATGTAAACGCGCTTGCTCTGACAAAACTCGACGGCACAGCCAAAGGAGGCGTTGTGATCGGCATTTCGGATCAGTTCAGGATTCCGGTGAAATACATTGGTGTTGGGGAAGGGATAAATGATTTGCAGTTATTTGACAGACAGGATTTTGTGAACAGTCTTTTTAAATAAACTGTCAAACGCGGAGAGAGAAGTAGAACAGAGATTCATGAGAACAAAAAAAACACAACCGTCAATAGCTAAGCCCAGAGTAAATGTTGTCACTCTTGGCTGCTCAAAGAATGTATACGACTCGGAAGTGCTGATGGGACAGCTGAAAGGGAACCAGATCAGTGTCGTTCATGAAGCGGAATCGGTTGGAAAGGATGACATCATCGTTATTAATACCTGCGGTTTCATTGATAATGCCAAGCAGGAATCGATTGATACCATCCTTCAATACAGCGAGCTAAAGGAACAGGGCAAAGTAGGGAAAGTTATTGTAACCGGATGCTTGTCGGAGCGGTATAAACCCGAACTCGAAACAGAGATCACAAACATAGATGCTTATTTCGGCACGAATGACCTCCATAATATATTAACAGAACTAGGGGCGGATTATAAATATGAGCTCCTGGGCGAGCGTCTTTTAACTACTCCATCCCATTTTGCATACTTTAAGATAGCAGAGGGCTGCAACAGGCCGTGTTCTTTCTGCGCCATTCCTTTAATGCGCGGCAAGCATCTCTCTAAGTCCATGGACGACCTGGTAAAGGAAGCAGGAGTACTCGCACGCAATGGCACCAAAGAATTGATCCTGATTGCCCAGGACCTCACCTACTACGGACTTGATCTGTACGGGAAGAGAAATCTTGATGAGTTACTAAGACGGTTATCTGACGTACAGGGAATAGAATGGATCCGCTTGCAATACGCTTATCCCTCGGGATTTCCAATGGAGATCCTTGATGTGATGAACGAACGCGAAAACATCTGCAAATATCTCGACATGCCTCTCCAGCACATTAGTGATAATATGCTGAAGTCGATGCGGAGAGGAATTACCCGCCAGAAAACGACAGACCTTGTGAACGCAATCCGCGACCGGGTTCCTGAAATAGCTCTTCGTACAACTTTGATCTGCGGTTACCCTGGTGAGACAGAAGCCGATTTTGAGGAGATGAAAGAGTGGGTGGAAGAGAGCAGGTTCGACAGGCTCGGCTGCTTCACCTATTCCCATGAAGAAAAAACCCATGCCCATTCACTAATCGACGACGTACCGCAGGATGTTAAAGAACAACGGGTGGAAGAGATTATGGACATACAGCAGGGAATCTCTCTCGAGAAAAACATCCAGAAAGTAGGACAGACCTTTAAAGTCCTGGTAGACAAGCTTGAGGGCAACTTCTTTGTCGGCAGAACACAGTTTGATTCTCCCGAGGTGGATAATGAAGTTTTACTGGATGCAAGCGCTGACTATGCAGCTCCCGGCAGCTTTGTAAATGCCCGGATAGAGCGGGCAGAGGATTTTGACTTGTATGGACGGATTGTAAAATAAAGAGTGGAAAAAGGGGATTTATAAATTTTCCCCTATTTTCGCAGCGCGATGAAAGCAACGTACATCGATTATAGCGAAACCCATAGTTTTTCATCAACGGTACTGAGTTACGTATCCCGTGATCCCAAACTTCGCCCCTTCATATACGACTTCCCTACCATTGAAGCTTTTGGGAAACTGGCATCCGAAAAGAAGATTATAGCCGACCGAAAGGCCCTGCATGATACTCTTTTGCAACAATATACAGAGGGAGGAGTCAGTCTTCATAGAGAACAGACAGCTGAAAGTGGTTTTAACACCACCCTGGAAAATATCCATTTACTTGCAGATCACAATACCTTCACGATCACAACGGGCCACCAGCTGAATATCTTTACAGGTCCCCTGTATTTCATTTATAAGATTGTTACGGCGATCAATCTCTCCCGCCAGTTGAAAGCAGCTTACCCGGATAAGAACTTTGTACCGGTTTACTGGATGGCTTCGGAAGATCATGACTTCGCAGAAATTAATCATACTCATCTCCATGGTAAAAAGGTATCCTGGGAACAGGATACCAGCGGTGCCACAGGGAAGATCCCGACAGACACCATAAGAGAAACTGTAAAACTATACAGGAACCTCCTGGGGCTCTCTGAAAATTCTGAAGAGCTTAGCTCTTTCATTGAAGACGCTTACCTGGGACACACCAACCTGGCTGATGCGACAAGATCGCTCGTACATGCTCTCTTTAGCAGGTATGGGCTGGTAATAGTAGATGCGGATTCGCATGCTTTGAAAAAACAGTTTGCCGCCATCATCACAGAAGACATTCTGCAAAAGAACAGTGCAGCCTTAACTGCCCGAAGAAGCAAAGAAATAGAGGAAGCAGGATTTAGTACTCAGATCCACAGCCGCGAAATCAACTTCTTCTATATGAAAGATGCAGTCCGTGAACGGATTGTTGAAGAACAGGGAGTTTACAAGGTCCTGAATACTGATATCCGGTTTACTGCGGATGAACTGAGGGAAGAGATTAAAACTCATCCGGAATACTTCAGTCCTAACGTTGTACTACGTCCTTTATACCAGGAAGTTATTCTGCCCAATCTGGCATATATCGGAGGAGGAGCAGAAGTTGTATACTGGCTTCAGCTAAAAGCAAATTTCGATTTTTACCGTGTAGGCTTTCCTCTTCTCATATTGAGAAACTCAGCCCTGATCACCGATGAATCATTCGGTAGTAAATTATGCCGCCTGCGGATCCCATTAAAAGATCTTTTTAAAGATACCGGCACGATTCAGAAGGAGTGGATATTGAGAAACTCAGGACACACGCTCAGCCTGGCAGACGAGAAAAATGAATTCCAGGCAGTATTTGAAAAGATTAAGCTCAAAGCTTATAAGATAGATCCCACCCTCGGCCCTTCTACGGAGGCCGTAAATGCCCGCCTGCAGAAAGCGCTGGGCAATCTTGAGAAAAAACTAATAAAAGCCGAAAAGCGGAATCATGATGGCGCCTTGTCTCAGATTGAAAATCTGAGAAGGAAGCATTTTCCGGGAGAAGGCCTTCAGGAAAGATCAGAGAATTTCGGTCTCTTTTATATAAAGTATGGGAAAGACTTTATCGGAGAGCTTATTAAGCATTTTAAGCCTCTTGATTTTAAGTTTACCATACTGGAACCTTAATATTATGAGTTCATTACTTTTTCAGGAACAAACATTACGTTCATTTACAGAAGCCGTTTTTACGGCTATAGGCTGTTCAGAAGAAGATGCAGCACAGGCTGCCGATGTCCTTCTGGCCTCCGACCTGCGCGGCATAGACTCTCATGGAGTTGCAAGACTCAGCGGCTATGTGAGGCTTTGGGAGAAGCAAAGGATCAATCCAACACCGGACATAAAGATCGTTCATGAGACTCCAACCACTGCAACTGTTGACGGCGACAGTGGATTAGGGTTGGTTGTAGCCCCATTTGCTATGAAACTTGCACTTGAAAAGGCTGAAAAGTACGGTTCAGGATGGGTGGCTGTCAGAAATTCAAACCACTTCGGTATAG
>JBQGEO010000047.1:0-2892 GCA_052039655.1 Pararcticibacter sp. | reverse complement strand
ATATAAAACAGGATTGGTCTGTTTATATACCTTATCAAGGATCAGTTTTCTGTCTGGATTATATTTTTGGATAAACCGTTGTTCAAACTCTTCAGGTAGTACGCCGGTAAAGAAATCTCTGAGAAGTGAGCGACCCAGCCAATTGGAAGATCCTTCATCTGCCAGGATATAGCCCATTCCAAAATTATTCTGTTCAATCCTTCTTCCGTTAAAATAAGCAGCGTTGGCACCACTGCCAAGAATTCCGACAATACCGGCAGTATCGGCACATGTAGCAAGTGCTGCTGCCTTTAAGTCATGAGAAACGGTTATTTTGCTATTCCTGAAAAAGTTAGAAAAGGCACTTGCAACTACCTGTTGTCTTTCTTTTGAGGATGCACCAGCGCCGAAGAAATAAATTCTCTTTATTTCTTCGGCGTGATTGATGAGCTCATTATTCTTATTCAGAATGCTCGTATTGGCCCTTTCGTCTTTTAAAAATGGATTAATTCCTGCCGTTTTAAGGTCACAAACGATTTTACCCTTCTCTGAAAGTTTCCAATCGGCATTACGTGAACCACTATAAACGACAGCAATCATATTTTTAGATAGCTAGTATGGTAGCCATATCCAGCAAATCCTCTTCCAATTTAAATGAATGATTGTGAATTGCATCCTCTAAATCTGTCAATTGAATCTCATTTCCGCGGAGACCTACCATTTTTCTCGTTTCACCGGCAATCAAAGACTTCACAGCTGCGTAACCCATGCGGCTGCCAAGAACACGGTCGAAACTGCTCGGGGTTCCACCTCTTTGAAGGTGACCGAGAATTGTTACTTTAATATCATAGAAGTTGAACTTCTCTTTAACTCTTTTGGCTACATTGTAAGCACCTCCGTTCTTATCACCTTCAGCGATAATCACGATACATGAGCTCTTTTTGCTCAGTGCTCCTTCTTCCAGTTTGTGAATCAGATCGTCGATGGCTGTTTCTTTTTCGGGGAGGAGAATGGCTTCTGCGCCGCCTGCAACACCAGCGTGTAACGCGATACATCCTGAATCCCTTCCCATTACTTCTACGAAGAAAAGACGGTCGTGAGAGGCTGCTGTATCCCTGATCTTATCGATTGCTTCAATCACTGTATTGGTTGCGGTATCGTAACCCAAAGTGAAATCAGAACCATAAAGGTCGTTATCTATAGTTCCGGGAACACAGATCACCGGAATATTGAATTCTCTGGATAATTCTTCAGCCCCTGAAAATGTTCCGTCACCTCCGATAGGAACCAGTGCGTCTATACCTGCATCCACAAGATTCTTATAGGCTTTTTCGCGTCCTTCGTAAGTTCTGAAATCAACACATCTGGCTGTTTTTAATACAGTTCCACCGAGCTGGATAATATTTCTAACTGAACGGGCATCCATGTCGGTAAACTTTTTGTCTATCATTCCCTGGTACCCCTGGTGAATTCCAACTACTTGTTTACCAAGATAAATACCTGTGCGGACAACCGCGCGAATACAGGCATTCATTCCTGGTGCATCACCTCCTGAAGTAAAAACACCGATCTTATTTATACTGGCCATAGTAGTATTTTTTTAAACTTACGGCGAATATAAGGTGTAAGTGCTACACTAAGAGAATAATTAATATTTTTTTCCATTTTTGTGACAACAATCATAACCGGAATTGTTTTGGAACAGGAACTTCCCATATTCGAATCTGTCTTCTCTGTCGACTGCGTAATTTTCGGCTTTGAAGAGGGTGTACTAAAAGTACTTTTAATAGAACGTAACGAGCCTCCTTTTAAAGACTGGTGGGCGTTGCCGGGTTACCTGGTAGAGCCCAACGAGGGAATTGACGAAGCTGCGCAGCGTATTTTGTTCAAGTTTACCGGTTTGAAGGACATCTTTCTTGAACAGCTTTACACCTTTGGTGATGTAGACAGGCATCCGCAGGGCAGGCTTATCACAATTGCCTATTATGCCATGATGAGGCTAAATGGGAAAAAGGATCTGAAACCGTCTTCAGCGTTTGTGAAGAAAGCTTTCTGGTGCCCGGTATCTGATGTACCGCAGCTTGCATTTGATCATACGCTGATATTTGAAAAGAGCCTTCAGAAAATCAGGAGAAAAATAAGTTATTCCCCTATCGCTTTTGAATTATTACCTGAAAAGTTTACCCTTACCCAGCTTCAGAATCTTTACGAAGCCATTCTCAATAAAAAGCTTGATAAACGTAATTTCAGAAAAAAGATGCTGAACTACGGCATTCTGAAGGAACTGAACGAAAAACAGCAGGGAGTATCGTACAGGGCTGCGGCTTATTATAAATTTGACAGAAGAAAATATAACAAGCTGTTCCAGAAGGAACTCTCTTTTATGAAGGAAGATGATGCCGGGCATTAATATCCGGCAGCCGGAAGCATGACCGGCCTTACCGGTACCATTTTCCCAACTGCCGGAAGTGAAGCAGTTATTTGCTTTTATTTTCTATATGGTATTTAACCAGATTATCTATTGGAGAGCGGATAATAATACCCATCTTCATTCCGTATTCATTGGCAACCTCTTCCAGTACATTCCGGAAATTGTAAGCAACCGAGCCGATGCAATTGAACTCGTAATCCTGGTAGTTAGGATAATGACTTACAAGGTTCTTGAAGAAATCAGTGAACGAAGATTTAACCAGGTTGTGAGTATATTCGATGTTATCCGTATTGTCGTACACAAACTTGCTGAAGCTTGCACAAAAGCGGTTGGCCAGAGGCTTTGAGTATACGTTTTCCTGAATATCGTCGGGCGTAAGCTTGTAGGTGTTCCAGAATGTGTCCCTTACATTTTTGGGCATATATCCTCTTAAGTAATCTGTCAGGAGTTTCTTGCCGATATAGCAACCGCTGCCTTCATCG
>JBQGEO010000046.1:0-1532 GCA_052039655.1 Pararcticibacter sp. | reverse complement strand
TGACTTTGGGCAGCCTTTTGAGGTGATGGATAAAGAACTTCGGGAGATATTTCCCGAAAGACAGAAAAAAGGAGGAACACGTCATGCAGATTTGCTGGTAAAAGTATTTCTGCGTAAAGGTGGTGTCGAGTTTATCCTGATACATCTCGAAATCGAAAGCGGTAACAGAAAGAATTTCAGCAGGAGAATGTTTGAGTACGGATTTCGCTTGTTCGATCGCTTCAATGCTCCTGTCGCAGCTATTGCTGTATATACCGGAAATGAGCAGCAGAGACGACCTGACAGGTATCACCGTAAAGTGCTGGATACCGAGATCACTTATAAATACCGGGCTTATCACATTTTTGATCACTCGGACCAGGAACTTCTGGCGATGAAAAATCCTTTCGCGCTGGTGGTCTTAACCGCGAGAAAGGCCTTGTTGGAAGGAAAGATCCCTCAGGTACAACTCAATGAAGAACGTACTCTGATTGCGCGGGCAATGATTACATGCGGACGTTATTCGCATGAACAGATTGTGCGTTTTATTTGGTTCTTAACTAATATGATCTTTATAGAAGATCCGGAAATAAATCGTAACTTTGATACTATAATAGACAGCTTGACAGGGAGAACCAGCATCATGGGCATAATAGAAACTGTAAAAGAGATTACGCGCAACGAAGGCATTCAACTTGGAATTGAACAGGGCATTGAAAAAGGATTGGAAAAAGGACTAGAAAAAGGGCTGGAAAAAGGCATTCAACAGGGAGCAGAAAAAAAGAGCCTTATAGTTGTACAAAACCTCATTTCAATGTTTAACTTTTCCGATAAACAGGCGGCAGAAGCAGCTAATGTGCCGCTTTCATTTGTAAAAAAAGTTCGTGCATCGCTTGAAGCCGGAAGAAATAAAAGCTAAGCCCAACACGGCAATCCTGGCCAGATAATCCTGCCGGCAGGATCCTCCCGGCAACAAGATCATAAAACCTGCCTTCGTTTCCATTTTCTTTTTTGTCTTTATAACCCTATTTTTAGAACCGCTTTGAACGGTAAACAATTATTCACCTTTATAATTCTCATCCTGATCACAGGATGTGTAATGGCTCAGCCCTATTATTTCAAGCGCTATGAAGTTGAAAGCGGCCTCTCCACCAACACTGTTTATTGCTCATTGCAGGACAGGCATGGTTTTCTCTGGTTTGGCACAATAGACGGACTAAACAGGTTTGACGGATACTCCTTTAAGGTATTCAGGCCCGACAAAAGCAGGAAAGGCAGCATTGGAAACGGTTTTATTATTAGTCTCTGTGAGGATAAAAGGGGTATTATATGGGCCGGCACAGAAAACGGCTTATACCAGTATGACGCAGTGACCGAATCGTTTTCACAGGTAAAGCAGACGAAAAACATGACCGTCACCAATGTGAATGCCTCTTCAGACGGTAACATCTGGTTTATTGCCTACTCTGCTATCTATTGTTATTCCCCCTCCACTAACCATCTGCGTCTTTACAGGTCTAAAAACCATCCGGATATCTCTACGCTGGTTCTGG
>JBQGEO010000045.1:0-1925 GCA_052039655.1 Pararcticibacter sp. | reverse complement strand
TGGTTCCTGAATTCCGCTTTGTGCAGTAAATGAGATAGAAGGTTTACCCTCTTTTCCGCGTTTTGTAGTTACAAGAACCACCCCATTAGCCCCTCTCACTCCGTAGACAGCTGTTGAAGAAGCATCCTTTAAGATTGAAATACTTTCTACCTCATTAGGATCAATGCCCGAAAACGAACGTTCTACGCCGTCCACGAGAATTAACGGATTCTGGCTTCCTGTAAATGTTGCCATACCCCTGATCCATAACTGAGTTCCGTCGAATCCAGGCTCTCCGCTGTTTTGAAGCGTAATAAGACCCGGCAGCCTTCCCGCCAGGGCATTACTGAGGTTAGCAACAGGACTTTGTGTTAGTTCCTTCGTACCTACAGACGCTATTGAGCCGGTAAGACTTACTTTCTTTTGCTTCCCGTAGCCCACTACCACCACTTCATTCAAGGATTGATTGTCCTCTTTCAATGTTATTCTTAATACAGACAGGTTTCCAACCTTTATTTCCTTTGACTGAAAACCGATCGCCGATACGATCAAAACATCGGTTTCGCCGGAACGAATAGAAAATTTGCCGTCTGCTCCGGTTGACGCTCCCCTGCTGGTGCCTTTAACCTTGACAGTGGCCCCGGGCAGTGCGATTCCGGCGGTGTCCAGAACCGTACCGGTTACTGTCCTCGTCTGGGAGAACGCCGGGAAGGCCAGGATGATAGATAAAAAACAAAAAAGTAACTTTTTTTTCATGATTTAAAATGCATTTAGTTTTGAGAAGCTTTAAAACCAAATCTAACAATGAAAAAAAGGCAGTTATTTTTTGATATTATCCAGATATAGCCGCATTTTGACAAGTTCGCCAGTACGATTATAACATATTACAGCAGCTTTCATAATATGATCTTTCCTGCCGGGCTCTACCGTGTTAAAAATCGTTAATTCTCGGGTAAAATCATGAGAGCATCGCCCTATGTATTCCTCTAACTTTATCAAATCATCAAGCTGTCATTCCAACTAATCCAAATAATATGAACACAAAAACGATTCTATGGAAACAAGTAAGGTTTACTTCATTCCTGATGTGTTTGTTGATTCCCTGGCTGGCTAGTGCCCAGATTAAGATTACAGGGAAAGTAACAGACGCCGGCAATCATCCGCTTCCCGGGGTCTCGGTTGCAGAAAAAGGTACAGACCGCCGTACTATAACTGATATAAATGGTAATTATTCAATTTCAGTTTCGGGGCCAAATTCTGTGTTAAAGCTGTCTTATATTGGATTTGCCTCTGTTGAGGTTTCAGTATCCGGGAAAACGGTGGTGCCTGTTCGTCTGCAGGAATCGGGGAATACCTTGGAAGAAGTTATGGTTACTGCCTATGGTACGAGTAAACGTTCCTCCTTCACGGGATCTGCATCTGTGATTACCGGAAAAAAACTGGCAACACTCCAGCCAACAAATATCAGCCAGGGATTACAGGGACTTTCGGCTGGTATCCAGGTTCAAAACAATAGCGGGCGACCGGGGGCAGACGGAACAATCGTTATCCGGGGAATAGGTTCTTTAACCGCCGGGCAATCACCTCTCCTGATTATAGATGGGGTTGCCTTAGATATACCTTTAAGCTCTATATCTTATTCTGATATCGAATCTATAACGGTTCTGAAAGATGCTGCCTCTACAGCTCTGTATGGTTCTAGAGCAGGAAACGGGGTAATTCTGATTACTACCAAAAAAGGTATTACCGAAAAGACGGTGGTAAATGCAAGATCAAACTGGAGCACGAGTGATTTTGCGGTTGACTATCCGAAGAAGGTGTCTGCGGCTAAGCAATACGAACTCACTTTTGAAGGATTGTATAATGATGCAACTGATTTTCTCAATTATGATGATGCTGCCGCCAGGCAATATGCCCATGATATGGTGACAAGGGTTTTCTGGAAC
>JBQGEO010000044.1:0-4444 GCA_052039655.1 Pararcticibacter sp. | reverse complement strand
GACGGAAACACCGCATTCAGAAAAAGGGTAAATCTTACAACGTTAACAGGCAGCAGCAATGTAATAGTTAGCAGCGGATTGCAGAAAGGTGACAAGCTTATCGTGTCCGGGCAGACTAATCTGGAGGACGGCTCGCCGGTTAAATTCTAATCATTTAAGCCCCGATAACTTATTTTAAACATGACGAACAGAAAAACGCACTTTCTGGAAGCCGCTATGACGCACAAGCAGGTGGTTATTGTGCTGGTTGTACTTTTGATGATATTGGGTGTCAGCTCCTTGTTAAATATGCCCCGGAGCGAAAATCCTCGTATAGACATGCCTGTCGCTGCTGTTTATGCTTTATATCCAGGCGCAGATGAACACCAGGTGGAAGAGGAGGTTACAAAGAAAATTGAACAATACCTGTTTTCCTTCGAAGAGATTAAAAAGAGAAAAACGAAGTCGGAGACCAGGGAAGGCCAGGTTTTCCTGACGGTCGAAATGAACACCGATGTTAAAGACCGTAAAAAGTTCTGGCATACGCTGCAGCTGGATATGGATGCGAACCTGCGTTCTAAACTTCCGTCTGGTGTAATCGGCCCTTTTGTGAACAGTAATTTTGCTGATGTAACGGCTCTGATTATTTCAGTATCTTCTAAAGATCGTTCCTATGCCGAAATTGAACAATACCTGGATAAACTTGAAGATGGATTAAAAGTGATCCCTACGGTATCTAAGATTAACCGGTCGGGCGCTCAAAGACAACAGATCTATATAAAAATAGACGACCGTAAACTAAAGCAGTTTGGCTTCGACGTCGGCACGCTGATGAGGGCATTACAGCAGCAAAATATTACCGGCTACTCAGGTGAACTTTCCCCCGGTTCTAACAACATCATTCCGGTTTACACCAATAGCCGTTACAGGGATGAAGCCGCAATTGCAGATCAGATCGTTTACACAACGCCTGCAGGTACCGTAGTGCACCTCAGGGATGTTGCTTCGCTTGAACGAAGGTTTGAAGAACGTTCTTCATTTGTCAGGATGGGAGAGGAGAAGGCAATGGTGCTGACCATTGATATGCAGCCGGGCAACAATATAGTAGCGTTCGGCAAAGAAGTACAGGAGAAAATTGCGTCGATGCAGCAGACATTTCCGCCGGATGTAAAAATTAAAACTATTGTAAATCAACCCGAAGCAGTTTCCGACAGCATCAGCCATTTCATGAAAGAGTTCGGGCTCGCAATCGCTTCCGTAGTGCTTGTGGTAATGTTGCTGCTGCCTTTCCGGGTTGCGGCAGTGGCTTCGGCGGCAGCGCCCATCTCCATTGTTATCACGTTCGGGCTTATGCAGATAATCGGGTTAGAATTACACCAGGTAACATTGGCGGCATTGATCATTGTGCTGGGGATGGTGGTGGATAATGCAATTGTTGTAGTGGATAATTATATCGAGAAACTTGACGAGCATATTGAGCCCTGGACCGCCGCCTGGCAGGCCGCCAAGCAGCTGATGATCCCGATATTCACCGCTACACTGGCCATTATCTTTGCTTTTCTTCCGCTGGCGCTCTTTATGGACGGTATTGCTAAAGACTTCATGTTTTCACTTCCTGTTACCGTCGCGGTTGCACTGGTGGTATCTATGCTCATTGCCCTCTTGTTTACGCCATATACCTGTTATGTTTTCATTAAGAATGGATTAAAACATAAGATCAGCGAACGCCCGCCCAGGAAAAGCATGCTGGACTACCTGCAGGGGAGCTTTGATTACGCCATTACCCGGGCTTTCCGCTGGCCGCGTACAACAATGGCGCTTGGACTGCTTTCGGTGCTCTCTGCATTGTTTATTGCCACAAGGGTGAACAACGAATTCTTCCCGACACTCGAACGCAACCAGTTCAACATGGAGATCTGGATGCCTAACGGCGCCAGCCTTGAGAAAACAGAATCGAAGGTAAAAGAACTGGAAGAAATACTGAAAAAAGATAAACGGGTGGTAGACATTACCAGCTTTGTGGGTATGAGCTCACCCCGTTTTCATACCACCTATGCGCCGGAGGCACCAAAGAAGCATTTTGCCCAGATCTTTATAACCACAACGGGGAATGACGCTACCGGGGAGATGGCCACAGAATACCTTGATAAACTCAAAGGATTTATGGCGGATGGATATGTCAAAATAAAGCAGATCAGTTTTCAGGAAGGTTCTCCTATCGATATCAGGGTACTCAGCGAAAACGAAGCCGATCAGAAGAAAGTTGCCTTAAAGATAAAGAAGATCCTGGAAAGAGCCGAAGGGACGAACCTGGTCCGTCTCGGCAGTGAGTACGATTACATGGGGATTAAACTCAATATCGATCCGGTCAAAGCAAGCCGGCTGGGCATCAGCAACCAGGCGATTACTCAGACCCTGGGAGCCGGCCTTAAGGGGTATTCCGTATCAACCTTATGGGAAGGAGATAAGCCTGTAGATATCTTCCTCCGGTATGATTCTGTCAGCAGGAAGGATGTGAATGCGCTGCTGAAACTGCATATCACCTCCATATACGGGCAGAAGATCCAGCTTAGTGAAGTTGCTTCACTGCAGCCTGAATGGCACACCGGGATGATTGCGAGGCGTAACGGACTGAAGTTACTGAGTGTATTCTCAGAGGCTCAACTGGGTATTAAGCCATCCCGCATACTGAAAGAAGTTAAACCAGAAATTGATGCGCTTGAATTGCCCAAAGGGGTAACCGTCCAGTATGGCGGCGACGCGGAGTCGAGTGCAGAAAACGCACCGGGAATGGGACTGTCTCTCAGCGTAAGCCTGATACTTATTTTCCTTACCCTCTTATTTCAGTTCAAAGGCCCCGGAAAAGCACTGATCATACTGTGCACGTTCCTGCTGAGCCTGTTCGGTGCTTTCCTCGGCTTACTTGTTACCGGTAATCCACTTGGCATGACAGCATTTATGGGGATCATCAGTCTGATCGGAATAGTAGTTCGCAACGGGATCATTCTGGTTGATTATGCCGACGAACTGATCCGGGATCATGGATACACACACAAATCCGCTGCTATTGCCACAGCGAAGCGCAGGATGCGCCCGATCTTCCTCACTTCGGCTGCGGCGGCAGTTGGTGTCGTTCCCATGATTATCAGCAAGTCTCCATTATGGGCACCACTGGGCAGTGTGCTGGCTTTTGGTCTTATATTTTCCATGATACTGACACTTTTTGTGGTACCGGTGATGTATTACAAATTATTAAAACAACCAGTTGAACCCGGTGAAGCACCAACGGCACAACCCGATGGTGATGATGACGTATTATACAGGCCCGTTAATGCTCATTAGCGATGATGATAAAGCGAAAATTTTAAGGCTGCTTAAAGAAAAGAAGTTAAAGAGAATGAAAAAAATAAAGTTGCTGCCTCTGTTGCTGGTGGTATTGACATGTACAGTATATCGTGCCGCTGCACAGGTCCTGGTGCTCTCTCCTGAGAAAGCAAGGTCGCTGGCACTGGAAAATAACAAGAATCTGAAAAAAGCTCAGAAAGAGATTGAAGCCGCACGGGCAGGGAAGGCCTCGGCTTATGCACTGGGAAAACCAACTTTGGATGGTTCGCTGGGGGGATTCTATTTCACCGAACCACTTACTGCATTTTTGCCCGAAGTGATGGGAAGTGCTTCATTGACGGTTACCCAGGTACTCTACTCAGGAGGGAAGGTTCAGAATGCAAGGAAGGTTTCAGATGCTGCTTTGAGTTTGCAAAATGCAAGAAAGGAGCTTACTGAAGACGAAGTTCTGCTGAAGACGGAAACAGCTTACTGGCAAGTGGTGGATGCGAAAGAGAAGGTTATACTGGCGAATAAATATATCCAGATGCTGGATACATTGAGCAGAGACCTGAAGAATTCGTACGATGCCGGCTTAACGTATAAAAATGATTTACTGAAAGTGAATGTACAGCAAAACGAGGCGGAGCTTAACCTGACGAAAGCCCGTGACGGAGTTACACTGGCAAAGCTCAGCCTTGCTCAGCTGACAGGATTGGGGGAATCTGAGTTTGATGTACAGGATAACATCCCGGGAGGTTTTAACAGGGTTTTAAAAGAAGAAACTTTGTCTGCACTTGAAAAGCGACCTGAGGTGAATATGCTCAGTCAGGCCGTCCGGATGAATGAGCTCCAGGAGAAATTGCTTGCCGGCGACCGGAAACCTGTTGTTGCACTGTCAGGAATTGGCTATGGTAGTTTCGGCAAAAACGTTGATATGGCAAAAGGTAAAGATGATATGAAAGGGTTTGTAGGGATGGCTTCCCTGAGTATCCCTATGTTCGACTGGGGCGGCAGAAAGCAGAAGGTAGTAGAGCAGAGGTTTAAAACTGATGCACAAAAGATTGAACTGGATGAAACTAAAGAGCAGATGATGTTAGAAATAAAAAATATCCGGCTGTCTCTCAATCAATCTGCACAG
>JBQGEO010000043.1:0-4356 GCA_052039655.1 Pararcticibacter sp. | reverse complement strand
AGGTTATAGTACGCCTGCGCTACCTGGCTGACGATGCGGGTTTTCAGCGCGGAAGTATTCTCTTTCTGTGCAAAGTAGTTCGCTCTGGCAGCATCCTTCTGTAACCTGGCCTTACCCCATATATCAGCCTCCCAGGAAAGCTGTAACGATGCGGTATAGTCATCCATATAGGAAGTACCGACAAACTGTCCACTTAAAGAGCCGTTAAGCGAATTTTTGGACAACCAGGAACGGTTTGCTCCAACATTCAGATTCAAAGCGGGCAGCAACTCCAGTTTGGCCTGTTTCACTGCCAGGTCGAGCTGTCCGATAGTTTTCATGGCTATTACAACATCATTATTCCTCACCAACGCTTTTTCGATCAGGCCGGCCAACTGAGGCTCATTGAAAAAAGAACGCCAGGGTAATTGTATGGTATCGGCAGTGGTGGCCTGCATCTCACGATATTGCGCCGGCGTTTCCAGACTGGCCCGGTTGTAGTTTTTCCCGGTCACACAGGAGGCCATACATACAGCAACTACCAGCACTCCAACTATATTATTATTTATCGGTTTCATTATTTTTTGTTTGCGGGTGGAATAGCTTGTTCTTTTGTTCCTGAAATTTTCTCCTGGATGTACTGGAAAAGGATGTACAGCAGCGGTATTACGAAAACACCTATAACCACTCCCGAAAGCATACCCATTGCTGCCCCCGTACTGATAGATCTGTTTCCTACAGCGGATCCGCCCTTTGCGATCATCAGCGGGATCATCCCTACGATGAATGCCAAAGAGGTCATAATAATCGGACGTAATCTCGACCGGGCGCCATCAATGGCTGACTCTGCAATGGAAAGGCCCAAAGCTCTTCTCTGAACAGCGAATTCTACTATCAGGATGGCGTTCTTGGCCAGGAGCCCCACCAGCATGATCAATCCAACCTGTACATATATATTATTATCCAGGCCAGCCAGCTTGATAGCTGCAAAAGCTCCGATGATACCTGTCGGGATGGAAAGCAATACCGATAAAGGTAAAAGGTAACTCTCATACTGTGCGGCCAGGAGGAAATATACAAACAGCAGGCATAATCCCAGTATCAGCGCAGTCTGGTTCCCTGCCGATTTTTCTTCCAGGCTAAGTCCCGTCCATTCGTAGCCATAACCGGAAGGCAGTTTGTCCAGTACATTTTTTTCCAGGTTGCTCATGAGATCGCCGTTACTTGTTCCCGGATTTCCCACCACACTGATTGTTAGTGCATTGAATAAATTATAGCGATTGGAGGATTCTGGCCCGTAAACTTTATGCAGACTGATCAGTGACTTAACCGGAACCATCTGGTCCTGCTCATTCCGGACAAATATGCTGTTAAAGGCCTCTTCATCAGTTCTGAAGATGCCATCTGCCTTTACGCTTACCCGGTAAAATTTGCCAAACCTGGTAAAGTTCTGGCTCTGGTCTCCTGCAAAGTATGTTTGTATGGCCGACATCATGCCATTAACACTCACTCCCATCTGCTTTGCCTTATCTTCATCTATTTCAAGCTCCAACTGGGGATAGTCTGTACGGAAAGTCGTATAGGCGTACTGCACCCCTGGCTGCTGCATCATCTGTCCGATCACTTTATCAGACATTTTCTTCAATGCTTCAGGATCTTTCCCGGTCTTATCCTGCAGGACAATTTCGGCACCGCTTGTCACACCATAACCTTCTACCGGAGGACTTCGGAATGCCATAATAGTCCCCTCCTTTACCTGTGCAAACTGTGCAGACAGGGAAGCCATGATCTCATCGATATCCTTCACTTCCCCCCGGTCTTTTTTATCTTTCAGCTTTATGAAACCCATACCATAAGCAGGGCTGGAACTGTTTGACAGGATATTAAAGCCTGTAATTGTCGAACTGGTTTGTATCGCTTCCGTGTTGGCAAGAATTTTATCAATCTTCTCTGCCGTTGCGGTAGTACGGTCAAGCGCAGTGCCCGGAGGCATGCTCAGACTGTAAATAATAAACCCATCGTCCTCCATCGGGACAAAGCTTTTCGGGGTGCTGATCATCAGCCACCCGGCTATGGCCGTTATAAGCACGATCAGTCCTGCGGACAACCACTTTCTGGCCATCAGAAACTTCAGTCCTTTGACATATTTCCAGGTCAGATTGTTAAAACCGGCATTAAAAGCGTTGAAAAAACGATTTTTGAAGTCTTCCTTTAAGGGCGCGCCGGTATGCTCACCAGTGTGCGTATTCTTGAGCAATAATGCACACAATGCCGGGGTAAGTGTAAGGGCATTGACGGCTGATATAATAATGGCTATAGCCAGCGTGTAAGCAAACTGTTTGTAGAATATCCCCGCAGATCCAGTCATAAAACCGATAGGAATAAATACCGCTGCCATCACCAGGGTAATGGAAATTACGGCTCCGGTGATTTCGCTCATCGCGCTATGAGTAGCCTCTTTGCCAGACATGCCCGAGCTGTCCATTTTGCTGTGTACAGCCTCCACCACTACAATAGCATCATCCACCACGATCCCGATTGCCAGCACGAGGGCGAACAAGGTCAGCACATTGATGGTAAACCCGAATGCCAGCAGGAAGAAAAATGTCCCTACAATGGCTACAGGAACCGCAATGGCGGGAATAATAGTAGAACGGACGTCCTGCAGGAAGAGGAATACCACGATAAATACCAGTATAAACGCCTCCATCAGCGTAGATTTAACCTGGCCGGTTGCTTCGTCCAGGCGGTCCTTGGTGCTCATCAGGCTGGCATATTTTACCCCCGGAGGAAAAGATTTCGATGCCGACTGAAGTACTTCTCTTACCCCGGTCTCAATATCATTAGCGTTGGAACCCGAGGTTTGAAGTATCGCTACTGTTACTGCGTTTTTTCCGTCGGCTGTTGAGTTTCCGCTGTAATTAAGAGAACCCAATTCAATTCTGGCAACGTCTTTCAGGCGGACCAGTTCTGTTCCGTTCCTTTTTACGACAATGTCTTCATATTCCGGAGCCTGATTTTTTTTACCCTTATACCGCATCACGTATTCCAGTGCTGCATGCGACTCCTCCCCCAGTTTGCCCGGCGCCGCTTCAATACTCTGGTCGCCGATAGCCTGGTTCACATCCTCTGGCACCAGTCCGTAATTAGCCATTTTTTCAGGATTGAGCCATACCCTCATAGAATAGTCCTTCTGGCCGAATACCTGTGCCTGGCCTACCCCTGCTACACGCTTAATCTGCGGGATGAGATTAATATTAACATAGTTTTGCAGGAACAGCTCATCATATTTCCTGTTATCATCAGTAAATACATTGAAGATCATGATCATGCTGTTCTGCTGTTTTGACGTGGTAAGGCCCATCCTGATCACTTCCTGAGGAAGTACCGGCGTGGCCTGCTGAACCCGGTTCTGCACATTCACAGCAGCCTGGTCGGGATCTACCCCCTGTTTGAAAATAACGGAAATTGAAAAAGAACCGTCATTGCTGGCAGTAGACCTGATATATTGCATGTTCTCTACACCGTTGATCTGTTCTTCCAGAGGTGTTACTACAGAACGGATCACGGCTTCACTGTTCCCTCCGGGGTAACTGCCCGATACCATAACAGTTGGGGGCGAAATGTCGGGAAACCGGGTTACCGGCAACCGCATTAAACCTATAACGCCGAGTATCAGCAGCACCACGGAAATTACCGTAGCCATTACAGGCCTGTCTATTATTCTCTTTAACATAACGTTAGCTTGTCTTTTGCATTAATTGGAGAGGGCCTCTCCGGAAACTATTTTTGGCTGAACTACAGTTCCTTCATTGAGCACATCAATACGGTTTACCGCGATCTTATCGCCTTTTTTCACTCCTGATTTCACCAGGTAATTATTGCCCGACTTGCCGGCAACCTCCACAGGTGTCATCGCTACTTTATTGCTGTCCGAAAGTCTGAAAACGAACAGCCTGTCCTGTATATCCTTAACAGCCGCCATGGGCAATTTCAGCACTCCCGGCAGCTGACGATGGATCACGATCTTTCCGGCACCACCTGCCCTGAGTAATTTATCCGGATTAGGAAAGACCGCTTTCATACTCATGCTGCCAGTGGTGCGGTCGATATTCCCGCTGGCACTTTCCAGCTTTCCTTTAAAGTTATATGACGAGCCATCAGCCATGATAAATTCTACTGTTTCAGCCTCACCCGCACTTGCTTTCTTAAAAGCAATAAAATCGGCTTCACTCATGGAGAAATAGACAAAGACGGTATTGATATCGGAAAGCGTAGTCAGGGGGGCCGCATCATTCGGGGTAACCAAATTACCAATGCGGTTCGGAATGCGGCTGATATAGCCGCTAACCGGCGCTTTGATCGTTGCGAAACCAG
>JBQGEO010000042.1:0-1857 GCA_052039655.1 Pararcticibacter sp. | reverse complement strand
GCCATAGTACCAACGAACACTTCCCTTGCAGCAAACGAAGTAATAAGTGCAATACCAATTTTCCAGTCGTATCCGAGAGGTTTAATAACCGGTTCTATCGCCCTTCCTATTATCCCGGCGTAAGAAGTCTCCAGCATTTCCGACGACCGGTGCAGCTCTATCTCTTCAGGGTCGAATTTTGCAGTATAAGCAGGCGATTCGTATTTCTTTTCTATTTCAGCATGTTTCCCCGGAGGGCCATACGTAGCAAGCACCCATAAAATAACAGAAATCGCAATGATCACCTTTCCTGCTTCCACAACAAAGGTTTTCACTTTTTCATACATTGTCAGCAGCACATTATCCCAGCGGGGAAGACGGTAAACAGGCAATTCCATAATAAAATAGCCTTTCTCCCTGGCACGCAAAATGTGTTTCATCACCCAGGCGACCAAAACAGCCGCTACAATACTGATCACATACATTCCCATTAGTGCCAGGCCCTGAAGGTTCAGAAAACCGGCAATCTTTTTATCGGGAACTACCAGGGAAATAAGAACAGTGTAAATAGGTAAACGGGCTGAACAACTTACCAGGGGCGTGACCATAATAGTGATCATCCTATCCTTCCAGTTTTCAATATTCCGGGTACTCATAATGGAAGGAACAGCACATGCCAGTCCACCGATCATTGGAACTACCGATTTACCACTCAGGCCGACCCTGCTCATGATCTTATCCATCATAAAAGTGATCCGCGCCATATAGCCGGTATCTTCCAGGATGGATATAAAGGCAAAGAGAATGGCAATCTGAGGAATGAACACAAGCACGCCACTCAAGCCGGCAAGTATTCCGTCTGTCAGCAGATCTGTTAGAACACCCGAAGGAAGGACGTTGTGCGCAGTTTCTGTCAACCATACAAATACCCCCTCAATCAATGACATCGGGTATTCCGACCAGGCGAAGATGGACTGAAATATCAGGAACAGAAGAATAAAGAATATAGAAAATCCCCAAATCTTATGGGTAATAACTTTATCGATCTTATTGCTGATCGTTTCTTCCTCCCTGGCCTGTTTAGAACTTACAGTATCTGAAAGAAGTTCGTTAATGTAGTTATATCTTGCAATTGTTTCCGAAGCCTGGGCCTTCTGCGAGTGAAATGAAAACTCCTGCTCAATCTCCTCTATCCGGTCACTTTGCTGCGGGGTCAGGAAATGCAGGTTCTCATGCTGATGCGCCAGTTGCAGGGCAGTGTAGGGCTTGTCAACTTGTAATTCGCTTTTGATCTTATCAATCAGCCCGGGAGCTAAGGCTTCTACCTCTATCGTGTCGTTCTGAAGCGGAATAACAGATGCATAACTGATCGCCTCTTTTAGGCGGGATATATTCTCGCCCTGTCTGGCAGCAATCGGAACAATCTGTACTCCCAGTTTTTCAGAGAGCTTCTCAACGTCAATTTCAATTCCCGACTTCCTCGCCAGATCCATCATATTCAAGGCAATGATCACAGGGATCTTCATATCCGCTACCTGGGTATACAATAACAGGTTACGTTTAAGATTCGATGCATCGGATACGATAACAACAAGATCGGGATGTTCCGGACTGTTCTTGTCAGCAAGAACTTCAAAAACAATGATTTCGTCTTTACTCTTAGGATAAAGGCTATAGGTCCCCGGAAGATCTATAATAGTAGCATGGCGGCCGTCAGGTAGCTTACATCCCCCTGTCTTTTTATCAACTGTGATACCGGGAAAATTCCCAACCTTTTGATTTAAACCGGTTAAAGCATTAAAAACAGTAGATTTTCCTGTATTTGGATTTCCTACAAGAGCAACTTTCAGATCACCGTTCACCAAATCACCTTTGTAA
>JBQGEO010000041.1:0-3204 GCA_052039655.1 Pararcticibacter sp. | reverse complement strand
TATTTACCGCGCCCTTGGCTTCCCTACAGAGATGTTCACCGTGCTTTTTGCACTGGGCCGTTTACCCGGATGGATTGCTCAATGGCTTGAACTGCGCGATCAGAAGGAGCCGATCGGACGTCCGAGACAAGTTTATACAGGCGAGACAGATCGCGTATATGTACCCATATCGGAAAGAAAGTAGTCGTTCCGGATTACGGAACCCTGTAATATTAAATAAAAAAGAGGCTTGAAAGCCTCTTTTTTATTTAATATCTTTTTGTTTTTTTTCTGCACTCAGTCCCTTGCTTCTACAGTAACATTCCCGCTATTGTAGCAGACAGGTAAGAAGCCAGGGTTCCGCAGATGAGAGCTTTAACACCTAGTTTTGCGAGATCAGTACGGCGCTCGGGAGCCAGTTCTCCGATTCCTCCAACCTGTATCGCAATGGAACTGAAATTAGCGAAACCACACAATGCAAAACTGGTTATGATCAGTGTTTTAGGGTCAAGGCTGCCCTTAATTTTTGCCAGGTCGAGATAAGCCACGAATTCGTTGATTACCATCTTTGTGCCCATTAACGATCCCGCAGCATGTACATCTTTCCCCGGTACACCCATTGCCCGGGCGAATACAGAAAATATACTTCCCAGGATCTGGTTCAGGCTCAGATGGTGAATATCAATTCCTATAAAGGAAAGAGAAACCCCCATATTGCCAAGACCGGCACCGATCCATCCTAAGATGGCATCAACAAGTGCAATGATCGCGATAAACCCGATTAGCATGGCGATAACATTGAGTCCCACTTTGAGGCCATCACTGGCACCATGCGAAATAGAATCCACAAGATTGGCGCTGGTTTTTTTTATCTCCAGTGATACTTTTCCTTTTGTTTCCGAAATTTGCGTTTCAGGCCAGACGATCTTTGATATGACGAGTGCCGCAGGCGCAGCCATAATACTGGCCGCCAGAAGATATTCAGCAGGAACTCCGAGCGAAATATATATTGCCATCACGCCGCCGGCGATGCAGGCCATACTTCCAGTCATCGAAGCAAGCAGCTCGGACATCGTCATGCCTTTGAGGTAGGGTTTGATCATAATCTGTGCTTCCACCTGGCCAACAAAAGCACTCGCTACGTTAGAAAGTGCTTCTGCACCCGATACTCCCATCACCTTATACACTGCATAAGCTACTACCTTAACGATACGCTGCATAATTCCCAGGTAGTACGCTACGCTTACAAGTACCGCAACAAATATGATTGTCGGTACAATATTGAAAAAAAAGATGGTGTTTACGCCGAAAGACTTGCTTAAGGAAAGTTGATTGGCAAGAGGCCCGAAGACGAACTCGGCTCCTGCATGTGAAAAATCAAGGATCCTTGTTACAACTGCCCCCAGCCAGGCAAAAACAGCCTTTCCAACCGGAACCTTTAAAATAAAAACTGCCAGCACGATCTGAATCGCCAGTCCCGAAAATACAACCCGATAGTTAATTGCCTTCCTGTTGTTTGACAATAGAAAAGCGATGGCAAAAATCAGTGCGATACCAATTAAGCCGGTGAATCTGTCCATAAATTATAATGAGGAATATGAAGGTGTAAAATATAAAGAATTTGCAAAGCTGATATTTATGAAGACTTCCTTTTTGAAAGCTCATCCCTGATCTTTACTGCTTTTTCGTAGGCTTCTTCTGAAAGGGCCTGCTGGAGTTTCTCTTTAAGTTCCTCGACAGACATAGAATTGTAAGAAGCTGAGGGTGATTCGGCTACCTTTTCTTCTGTGGCTGCCCCTTCCATGTTTTCCAGGAAAACGAAATCGTTCCCTTCGATCATGATTCCCGCGGTGGACAGGATGAACTCGTATGTATGAATCGGGCAGTCAAATCGTACTGCTAATGCGATGGCATCAGACGTCCGGGCGTCAATTTCGACCTGTTTCTTACCGTCGCTGCAAATAAGCTTTGCATAAAAGATACCATCTATCAGGTTGTAGATGATCACTTCCTGTACGGTGATATCAAATGACGAGGCAAAGGATCTGAACAGATCGTGGGTAAGCGGCCGCGTAGGTGTCATTTTCTCGATCTCTATCGCGATGGCCTGGGCTTCGAATCCTCCGATGATAATAGGTAATCTGCGCCTGCCGTTTACTTCGCTCAATACCAGGGCATAAGCCCCTGATTGCGTCTGGCTGTAAGATAACCCTACTATATCTAACTTAATTTTTTTCATATCTTACCTGCCCTTAACCGCCTGTTGTTTTTTTAACGCATCCATTTATAAATCTGTTTTTTCCCGGAGCAAAAAGTTTATTTATTGTTTACAAAAGCCCTGCCAGACATCGCAGAGTAAAAAGCAATATTGTATGTTATGATCAGTAAACTTACTTTTGCTTTTATTCATCAATCAAGTGCTGATTTAATTTTTGCAAATTTAACTTAAAAAAGCCTCTTTTTAAAATGCAGGAAGACCGTTTACAAAAGCTTTTGGATTTTTTAACAAAAGATCCTGCTGACCCCTTCCTGAAATATGCTCTTGCGACCGAATATCTCAAAATGGATAATCCGGAAATGGCATTAAAGTATTTTCAGGATCTGATGAGCAACCATGAAGATTATGTTGGGACCTATTATCACCTCGCAAAGCTGTATGAAACGCTTGGCAGGCGCGACGATGCCCTGCATGTATACCAGCGGGGGATTGAGGTTGCCCGGCAGGCCCGGAATAATCATGCGATGGCAGAGCTCAATTCAGCTTATTTATCTTTGGCGGGACTGGATTTTGAAGATGACTAAATCGACACTAAAAAAGCTGCTTTTTATCCGGGATGTCACCATTTTTACCTTTATCGCGTTTGGCGGTGCACAGGCGCACATTGGTATCATGCTCAGGGAGTTTGTCAAAAAAAGGGCTTATATAAGCGAATCCGAACTTCTTGAGTTAAATGCTTTTACGCAGGTCCTTCCCGGGCCGTCTTCCACTCAGACCATCATTGGAGTTGCCTATAAGGTGGGAGGGCTGCAACTTGCGATCCTCACTCTTCTGATCTGGATATTTCCGTCTGCGGCAATCATGTGTTTCATTGCTGTTGCATATTCAGACCCGGCGCAGCAGCACCGGTTTGCTCATATTCTTCAGTATGTACAGCCCATAGCCGTTGGTACTGTAGGGTATGCTGCTTTTACTCTGGCCCGTTCGGTACTGAAGACCAGGACATC
>JBQGEO010000040.1:0-2745 GCA_052039655.1 Pararcticibacter sp. | reverse complement strand
AAACTTCTTGCCGATGACGCGCTCAATCTGCCGGATCTTTCCGAGCTCTTTCGCATTGACAATAGAGATGGAGACACCAGATTTCCCTGCACGGGCAGTACGTCCGCTTCGGTGAGTATAGTTCTCAATTTCGTCGGGAAGTGAATAGTTGATTACGTGAGTAACATCATTCACGTCTATTCCACGGGCTGCCACATCGGTTGCAATCAGCAACTGCAGGCTGCGGTCGCGGTAGCGTTTCATCACCTTATCACGCTGTTGCTGAGAAAGATCCCCATGCAATGCATCTGCGTTATAACCGTCCTTAATGAGAGATTCGGCGATCTCCTGAGTCTCTATCTTGGTACGACAGAAAACTATTCCGAAGATCTCAGGATTAAAGTCTACAATACGTTTAAAAGCAGCATATTTATCACGGGCACGCACCACGTAGTATTCGTGGTCGATATTTGCGTTTCCTGTATTCTGTTTACCTACCGTTAGCTCAAAAGGATCGGTCATGTACTTCTTTGCGATCCGCCTTACTTCAGCCGGCATGGTAGCAGAGAATAACCATGTTTTCTTGTCGGCCGGTGTAGTCGACAGGATATGGTCAATATCTTCCTGAAAGCCCATGTTGAGCATTTCATCTGCTTCGTCAAGCACAACATATCTTACTTCTGAGAAGTCGATGGCTTTACGGCCAATAATGTCGAGCATACGTCCGGGGGTAGCTACCACAATCTGCACCCCCCTCTTTATTTGTCTCAGCTGATCTGAAATACTTGCACCGCCATATACGGCTACAACATTCACATTGCTGAGATTTTTTGAGTAGTTGTTCAGATCACTGGCGATCTGTAAACACAATTCCCTCGTTGGGCATAAAACCAATGCCTGTGGGTAATTCTTCGTAAAATCAATTAATTCTAACAAAGGAAGACCGAATGCGGCTGTCTTCCCTGTGCCGGTTTGGGCTAATCCGACAAAATCGTTGCTGCCTGAGAGTAATACCGGGATCGATTGTTCCTGGATTGGCGTTGGGTTCTCAAAACCCAGATCAGTTATGGCATTAACAATATCATGACGGATTCCCAGTTCACTAAATGGGTTCATGATAACAATAAAAAACCGGCTTTATTGCCGGTATTCTGCAAAGATAAGAAATTTCCTTCTAAAATAATAGTTGCAACATTAAATTATGCCCGAAGCCTGTCAGCTGATTTTATCAGCTTCTCATCATGGCGGATCCCTCTTAATGCCAGAATGATGAACAATACCGCCAGGCAAGGCAGAATGACGCCAATCCCGTAGTTTTGCAATTGAAGCTGAAGATCCCCTATTACACTTTTAGCCGTTTGAGCCATCCAGAAACTGTAGCCCAGGATGAGAACAATGACGAGATAGCAAAGCTTGATCTGCTTCTGTCTTTCCCTGAAAAAAAAGATTATCACAAAAGGCAGTAATCCCAGAATGACAGTAGCTATTGTAAGCCCGGTAAAATCAGAGGTCTGAACTATTTGCCCGCCTATGTTTTCGTATACCCCGGTCACCTTTACCGCCTTGGCGGTACCGCTGGCATTCAGGATCTGTAAATAAGGGAACAGGAAAAGTGCAAAAATTACTGTTGTCGTCAGGAATAGCCAGATGGTTTGAATTCTTTGGATCATAGTCGTATATAAACACACAAACTTATAGAAAATTCTCTGTTTGTTGTAACTGATTCTCTATTCTGTTAGAAGTCATTCCATACATCCCGCTGATATAGTCTGATACTTAGGCAAGATTTTTTTAAGTTTGGAGCGTGAGCAACAGGCGTTATTTTGCAGAACTATCTTATGATGGAACCAGGTTTCACGGCTGGCAGATTCAACCTAATGCGGTTACCGTGCAGGAACTTCTTGACAAAGCCCTCTCTACTATTCTCAGGCAGGATATAGAAACTGTTGGCTGCGGACGGACAGACACGGGTGTACACGCCCGGCAGTTCTTTGCCCATTTCGATGTGGAAACCGGGAAAAGGAGCCCGAAAGAACTCGCAGGGAACCAGTCTTTCCTCAACAGCCTGAACGCTCTTCTTCCCTATGAGATTGCAATTAAAACGATACACGGCGTTCATGAAGACGCTCACACGCGCTTCGATGCCACTCTTCGCTCCTACGAGTACCATATCCACTTTCATAAAGACCCGTTTAAGCATGAGTATTCATGGCTGCTAAGAGATTTTCCTGATGTTGACCGGATGAACCTGGCAGCATCAGAGCTTTTAAATTACACTGATTTCAGTTGCTTTAGTAAGTCCAATACCCAGGTTTTCACAAACAACTGCAAAATCTCCCGCGCCGAATGGCTTGAGAATGAAGACGGCCTTGTATTTCACATCTCCGCTGACAGGTTTCTGCGGAACATGGTCCGTGCGATTGTTGGCACTCTGATCATGATCGGGAAAGGAACAATCCCCCCAGAAGCTATCCATGACATCATTGCCAGTAAAGACCGCTCGAATGCCGGCACATCCGTCCCTGCCTGCGGACTTTACCTAACTGAAGTACGTTATCCGTATATAGGCAGTTAGCTATTGGCGGTTAGCTGTTAGCTGGGCTATAGGCTATCAGCTGTCGGCTATCAGCAATAAGCAATCAGCTTTTCCTGTCATAACGCTTTATTAATTTGATAGGCCATTAAAAAGTGGACAAACACTAAAGCTCGATTGCACGTAGCATCAGCCTAAGCCTAATTGCTAATTGCCAAAAGCCAAAAGCCAAA
>JBQGEO010000039.1:0-2235 GCA_052039655.1 Pararcticibacter sp. | reverse complement strand
TTTATTTGGTGAGCTTTTTCCAGAATCACGGAGACCTCTCCCTGAGGGATGTTTTTAAGCTCGGGATTGGCGTACGGGTAGGCTTCTGACCCTGACGGAATAAGTTTTGAAATTCTTATTACGACTTGTTTTATATTTGCCCCTTGTAATCCATAATGGAAGACCTGAGAGTTTAGGATGTCATGCTGAAAAATCTTTTAACCCTGTTTCGCTATTTCTGTTTCTGGCTTCTTTTCTTTTTGCTGGAACGGCTGGTCTTCCTTGTTTATAATACAGGCAATTTAAACGACACCGGCATTTCCGAACGGAGTAAGGCTTTTCTTTATGGGCTGTGGATGGATACTTCTATGGCCGGCTACATTTGCGCGTTACCCCTGCTTGTGGTTATGATTGCATGGGTGGCTGAAATCAATATCCCCGCTTTAGCCCTGAAGATCTATACCTGGACCCTTATTGTTATCTCCTCTTTTCTCACGGTAGTGAATTTCAATATCTACCGGGAATGGGGAACAAAAGTGAATTACCGTGCCTTAGAATTTGCTTTTGGATCTCCCGCTGAGGCGTTTGCCAGCAGCGAGTCGTCCCCGGTATTCCTTTCATTACTGGTATTTTTTGCCCTGAGCGGAGCCGGAGTGTTTCTGGCCTCCCGGCTTATTTGTTACAGCTTTAATAAGCAGCAGAAATGGTACCTGAAGCTTCCCGTAGCTCTTTTACTCCTGGCTGTCAATTTTCTGGCTATCCGCGGAGGCTGGCAACTATCGCCGATGAATGAAAGTATGGCCTACTACTCGTCTAAACCTTTGTTGAATTATGCAGCAGTCAATACTGAATGGAGCCTGATCCACGACATTCTGAATAATAAATACAATCTTAAAAATCCTTTTAAATATTATAAGCCTGATGAGGCAAAAGGGATCGTGAAAGACTTATATGCTCACCCTGCCGGCGATGCACCCGTAATTCTGACCAACCCGAGGCCCAATGTGGTCGTGATCATCATGGAAAGTTTCACAGGCAACGTGGTGGAGAGCCTGGGCGGAGAAAAGGGGATCAATCCGGCTATGGAAGAACTTATAAAAGATGGCCTTTTCTTTAATAATATTTATGCTTCAGGTGGCCGTACAGATAAGGGTGTCGGTGCAGTACTGAGTGCCTTTCCTGCTCAGGGCGGGCGCAGCATCATGAAAGAAAACAGCAAGCAGATAAGGATTCCCGCTTTGTCGCAATCGTTCAGGGCACAGGGATATACTACTTCTTTCTTTTATGGGGGAGAGAGCCGGTTCTTTAACATGCGGTCGTATCTTTTAAGTCATAATTATGACAAGATCATAGATAAGGCAGATTTTGTGCAGAAGGATATGAGCTCAAAGTGGGGAGCCTATGATGGCCCGGTATATAATAAGACAGTGGCCGAACTGAATAAGGAAAGGAAACCATTCTTTGCGACCATTCTCACGCTCACAAACCATGAGCCCTTTGAACTTCCGGTAGCTTCCAGGTTTAAAGGAGAAGATACGGAGAATAAATTCAGGAGTACCGCTTATTATGCAGACTCCTGTCTGGGAGCGTTTATAGAACAGGCCAAAAAACAGGAATGGTATAAGAACACACTCTTCATTATGGTGGCTGACCACGGGCATTATTTGCCGCGGACCGACCTCGAGGTATACGATCCTCAGCGTTACCGGATTCCCCTTATCTTCTATGGCGATGTGATCAAGCCCGAATACAGGGGGACAGTTATTGACAAGCCCGGAAGCCAGAACGATATAGCGGCTGTGCTGCTGAATCAACTCAATATACCATCTTCAGGTTATCCCTGGAGCAAAGATCTTCTTAACCCTTTCGTTCCCGGGTTTGCTTTCTTTAACTGGGATCACGGTTTTGGATTCGTCAGCCCCGCACAGATCATAAGTTTTGATACTATGGGAAATAGTATCATCTATCGTAAAGACAATAAAAACGGGGCACAGGATGAACAACTGTTGAAATATGGAAAAGCATGCATGCAGGAAGTATATCAGCAGTATGTGGATTTTTAGCTAATAGCTAATAGCTATCAGCAGTCAGCCTTCAGCTATCAGCTGTTGGCATTTGGCTATTAGCATTTTGCTATCGGCTTTCAGCTCTCAGCTCTCAGCTAATTGCTATTGGCATTAGCTATCCGCCTTGTACCTCGCTTGTAAACTCTCTGCTTTCAACTTTCAACTTTCAACTTTCAACTTTCAACTTTCA
>JBQGEO010000038.1:0-16027 GCA_052039655.1 Pararcticibacter sp. | reverse complement strand
CCTCCTCCAGAAAATATCCCATCACTCTGCTCATGAATCTCGCTCCGAAGTCTTTAAAAGCGAGTGAAGGACCAAGAAAAAGCTCCAGAACGTACGTACTTTCATCGAGCTTAACAACAGGAGCCGGAAAGTTGATCGCATCATCTATGATCACTTTCAGGTCCACATCGGGGATTGCGTCTTGTAAAATGTTCTTCACTACCTCATAGGCAATCTCTTTTAACGAACAGCTTTCAATTCTGTCTATGAATCCCGCATCCAGCTTCGGTATTTCCAAAGGCATGTAAAGTCCTCTGTCCTGCGGCATACTGTTGAACACCGCCTCTTTAAAATCCACTGTCCTTTCAGGACTATTTGTACTGTATAATTTCACGTTAGTTAGTTATGGGTTATGAATTATGGGTTATGGGTTATGGGTTATGGGTTGAATATCAAAAACTAATAACTCATCACCCATAACTCATAACACTTTTGGTCCTTCTCCATTCACAGGAGAAACGTATGCAAAACTTCTGATATTGAGTGCTGTTAAGTGTTTTTGCAGTGCTCCGGTAATTTTATGGGCAGTATCTTTATCTCTTGCGAATGAAAATACAGAGGGACCCGATCCGGAAATTCCGAAACTTACCGCACCGGCTTCTGCAGCCGTTTCCCTGAGACGGTTAAAATCAGGAATTAATATGGATCTCACCGGCTCCACCAGCACGTCTTTCATGCTTCTTGCCATCAGATCGATATCTTTCATAAAAAGCCCTGTAACAAGTCCGGCTACATTTCCCCATTGGGTGACGGCATCTTTCAACAGCACTTTACTTCTGATCATTCTCCGCGCATCACGTGTCGGCACATCTACATCAGGGAATACAATTGCACAATAAAGCGAATCCGGATAGGGCAATTTGATAATATCAAGCGGATCATAGCTCCTGATCAGTACAAATCCGCCCAGCAGCGCAGGCGCTACATTATCAGCATGGCCGGATCCGCACGCCAGCTCCTCCCCCTTCATCGCAAAGGGAACAAGTTCCATGTGGGTCAGTGGCTTATCCAACATCATATTGATTGCATATAATCCCGCTACAGTACTGGCTGAACTTGATCCAAGCCCGCTACCGATGGGCATCTTTTTATGAAGTTCGATGTCGACGCCGACATCTTCCCGGTTGATGTATTTCAGATAGTGCTGAACACTGGCACTTACTGTATTCTTGTCTGCATCGAGAGGCAGACGGCCATCATCGCCGGTAATTTTAGAAATACTTACTCCAGGCTGTTCTTTTCTTCTCATGATCACCTCATCACCGGGAGCATCTACTGCAAAACCCAGGACATCAAAACCACACACTACGTTGGCCACAGTGGCCGGAGCAAAAACTCGTATTGATTCTTTCATATTCAGCCCCAATGGGGGAAGCTTGATATTAATTATAATTATCTTTTATTGCATTCACGCGATGCGAATGCCGCATAAACAATTAAAAAGTTCCTACATTCACTATATCAGCAAATACGCCAGCGGCGGTCACCTCAGCACCGGCACCCGGCCCTTTGACCACAAGAGGCCGCTCTTTATACCGCTCAGTGGTAAATGAGATAATGTTATCGCTTCCTGAAAGCATATAAAAAGGATGAGCTTCATCGACCATTTCAAGTGCAATGGATACATCCCCGTTTTCGAGTTTTCCAATATAACGTAACACCTTTCCGCCTGATGCAGCATTCGCCTTCAATACTTCAAAATAGTCGTTATTCTTTTTTAGCTCATCATAGAACTCGTCCACCGAATCTGCATCAAGACATGCCTGCGGAAGCATACTATCTATTTTAACGTCTTCAGGCTCCAGGGTATAACCGGCATCCCTGGCAAGGATAAGCATCTTCCGCATAAAATCAGTGCCTCTCAGATCGTCCCTTGGGTCCGGCTCTGTATAACCTTTTTCCTGGGCTAGTTTTACGATATCATGAAAAGATGTTTCTCCCTTAAAGTTATTGAAGATAAAGGAGATCGTCCCCGAGAGGATCGCTTCAATTCTGATCACCCGGTCTCCGCTCATCATTAAATCTTTAAGTGTCCGGATTATTGGCAGTCCGGCTCCGACATTGGTTTCGTAGTAAAAATCCACACCATGTTTTCTTGCCAGATCTTTAAATCCGCGGTACTGCTGATAAGAAGATGAGTTCCCTATTTTATTACAGGTAACCACAGAAATGTTGGAGCGGAAAACCTCACTGTAAAATTCAACAGGCACCGGGCTGGCCGTATTATCCACAAAGACAGCATTCGGCAGGTTCATCTCTTTCATCCTGGAGATAAACACATCAAGATCAGCATCCTCCGTCGACTCCCCAAGCACTTCCTGCCAGTTTTCAAGAGGTAAGCCAGCTGTGTCAAACACCATTTTTCTTGTATTGCTGATCCCCACGACCTTCACCAGGATACCATTCTGGCGTTGCAGGAAGTCGCTATGATCCCGAAGTTGTTTAAAAAGCGTCTTCCCTATATTACCAGTTCCCAGGCAGAAAACATTCAGAGTTTTCTTAAGATCTGTATAAAAAGCATCGTGAACCGCATTGAGAGCCTTGGCCAGATCTACCCGGGAAATAATAACGGAAATATTGTATTCAGATGAGCCCTGGGCTATTGCACGTACATTTACACCATTTCTTCCAAGGGCATGAAAGAGCGTACCAGAAATACCAGGAGTGCTTCTCATGTTCTCTCCTACTATAGCGAGAATGGACAAGCCTTCTTCGATTTCGGGCTTTTCAATTTTTCTTGCCTCAAGCTCCAGTTCAAACTCCTGTTCAATCAGAAGCTTCCCTTTTACTGCATCAGCCGGATTTACTGCAAACGTAATACTATGTTCAGAAGATGACTGAGTGATCAGGATGACATTAATCTGCTCGCGCGCCAGCAAAGAGAACAAGCGGCCGCTAAACCCTGCCTTACCGACCATCCCGCTGCCCTGAAGATTGATAATGCTGATTTCGTTAATGGAAGATATGCCTTTTACACTATGTTCCGTCTCATTGCTTTCATGGCTGATGACTGTTCCCGGAAAAGATGGTTCGAATGTATTCCTGATTACAATAGGAATTTTCTTCATAAAAGCAGGGATCATCGTCGGCGGATAGATCACTTTTGCCCCAAAGTAAGACAGTTCCATTGCTTCAGTGTAAGACAGATCTTTCAGGGGGAATGCCTTCTTTACCATACGGGGATCTGCGGTCATCATCCCGTTTACATCAGTCCAGATCTCTATTGCCTCTACATGGAGCGCTGCTCCAAATATTGCGGCAGTATAATCACTGCCTCCTCTTCCAAGAGTTGTAATTCTCCCTTCATCGTTGCTTGCTATAAATCCGGTAACAAAGATCAGTTTCCCTTTATTCTGCTCATAGAACTCGCGTATAAGGAGATCGGTCAGCTCTTTGTTCACTTTCGCCTGCCCAAAACTACTGTCCGTCTTGATGAAATCAGCTGCATTTCCATATACGGTTGGTCCAAGGTGTTGTTCTGCAATTTTGCTCACCAGAAACGTAGAACATCTTTCGCCATAGCTCAACACCAGGTCATGGGTTCTGGCGGTTATTTCTCTCAGGCTGGCGATCCCCTGTAAGATGTCCTCCAATTCATTAAAAAGGATCTTTAGGCGGGTAAATACAGGATTCTGCTGATGGACCTCCAAAAGGGCTTTAATAACATCAAAGTGCCTGTTTTCAAGTTCGCTTACATAACCGGAGAAATCTTCTCCTGCCGCAGCTTTATTAGCCATCGTTGAAAGAAGATTAGTCACACCGCCCATGGCGGACAGAACCACGACAGGATTCTCTCCTGAAGCGGTCTCCTGTTTCAGGATCTCAATTAATGTGCTGATACTTTTAACTGAACCAACGGAAGTTCCGCCAAACTTTAAGATTTTCATATTTGTATTTACTCGTTATTATACTGTTCCCAACGGTGCTAGTCAGCCAGCTCCATCACAATAGCCCGTTCTTCTTCATAGCATCCCGATGTTATTATAGTTTCATTTATCAACAATAATTTTAAAAAAAAACGCCTTCCCTTTTAGGAGGAAGGCGTTTTTATGGTTTTATATCTTCTGGTTACCCCATATACGATCTTCCTCCTGAGTATTGCGTCCCGGTGGTAATAATCGTGATAATAGTGGTGTAAATTCTGTTCATCAGTTATTTCGTTCCCTAAATTAAGGAGTTAATTCGTAAAAACGCAAAACTTATTGCAATATTTTTAATTTTACCAGTTCAATGCATGGCATAGTTATAAAATCGACGGGAAGCTGGTATCAGGTGATTACTGATGACGGAGAAATAGTGGACTGCCGGATAAAGGGAAAATTCAGGACAAAAGACATTAAAACAACTAACCCCGTTGCTGTTGGAGACCATGTTGTGATAGAACCAGAACCAGGGCAGGATACCGGTGTTATTGTAAAACTGGAAGAAAGGAAAAACTACATTATCCGTAAATCTGTAAACCTCTCCAAGCAAGCCCAGATCATTGCAGCAAACCTTGATCAGGCCTTACTGATCGTCACCCTTGCATCGCCGCGAACATCACTGGGGTTCATCGATCGTTTTATTACAACAGCCGAAGCTTATGATATTCCGGCGGGATTAATATTTAATAAGCTTGATCTCTTCAGTGAAGAAGGCCTTGACATCCTGGCAGAATACCAGGAGATTTATCAGAATATCGGTTACCCGTGCTATCAGGTCTCCGCAAGGGAAGGGACCAATCTTAATCAGATCAGACAACTTCTGAAGGATAAAGTAACGCTATTCTCGGGGCATTCAGGAGTAGGTAAATCCACCCTGATCAATAAATTAATTCCGGGAATTGAGCTAAAAACCGGAGAAATTTCTGACTGGAGCGATAAGGGGCAGCACACCACAACATTTGCTGAAATGCATCCAATTCCGGAAGGAGGATATTTGATAGACACCCCCGGGATACGGGAGCTGGGCATTATAGATATAGACAAACAGGAACTGGGGCATTTTTTTCCGGAGATACGGGAGCGCATGAACGATTGCAGGTTTAACAATTGCAGGCATATCAACGAACCCGGATGTGCCGTTCTAAGTGCTGTCGAAGAAGGAGAAATTGCACTATCCCGATATGACAGCTACCTGAGCATCTATCACGGAAATGATACCAGAGCCTGATTACTTCCTCCGCTGATTTGCTATTCTCCTGATAATTTCCATACAGGCTCTGCTGTTATGATAAGGGCATTTCCAAAGTCCCGCTTTGTCTTCTCCTGGCATTACTTTTCCCGTTTCATCTACCCCCCAGAACCATTCGCCATTTTGCCTGTCGATGATATGTCTCTTTACAAATTCCCAGGCTTCAAGCGACCTTTTCAGAAAAGCTTCGTCACCATTAATTTCCCATGCATTGAAAAATCCCACCATTGCTTCCGCCTGGACCCACCAGTGTTTTTCTTTCACAAGGTGAGCCCTATCCACATCATATTCATACCATAAGCCTCCGTCACGGTCCACCCCGTCTTCACTTGCTGCCGCCATCTTCAGGGCGACATCCTCAAAAGTCCTTTTATAAAACTCATTATTAATAACCTCTGCCGCTTCAGCCAGCAACCATGAAGCTTCTATATCATGCCCGTAGGATATCGTATCCGACTTTCCATTCCACATCTCGTCATGAAACAAAATCAGATGATAATTTTCCCTATCCAGGATGTGATTTAAAAAATTGTCAAGCAGCAGAATAATATGTTGTTTTAATCCCTCATCCGGCCAGATACGATAAAGATTGGTGAAACCCTCTATCACATGAAGATGAGTATTCATGCTTTTCTTTTCATTGGCATCTTTCTCACTCAATCTTAGATCCTCAATGGGCTTCCAGTTTCTTGAAAACGCCTCAAAATAACCTCCCTGCTCCTGGTCAAACGCGTATTCAAGCAGATTCCTGTACAGTGATTTTGCCTGCTCCTTTACCTTTCCTTCCCAGGAAACGGTATAGTATTCAGACAGGGCATAAATAACAAAAGCTAATGCATAGACCTGCTTTCTGCTCTCCAGGGGCTGTCCGAGATGATCAACAGTCCAGTAGACCCCACCAAATTCTTCATCGAGAAAGAACCGGCTCAGATAATCATAAGCCCGTTGTGCGTTTTCCCGGTATTTCACATCCTGATCCATCTTATATGCAGCGGAAAAAGACCAGAGGATCCGGGCATTCAGCACCGCACCTTTTGGAGCATTCAGATCAATAAGATCCAGGCTATCAATCCTGCCCACAAATCCACCATTTTCTGTGTCGGGAGCATAATTCATCCAATAGCCGAGTATACTTCGCAGCTCGTGCCCTAGTTCTTCCCTGTATCGTTTAAGGTTGGCTTCTATATTCATTACATATCCGGGGCCGATACTTTAGACTGGCCCTCACTTTTATTTAACAATTCCTTGTTTTTATTAATTATCCGGTAAAGAGTTTCAACAGAAGCCGCAGACCTAAAACCGTCTGCACTTGTATTAATTACGTAGTCAACCAGCTTATCAACAGTACTGGTTGCAACGTGCATACGAGTGTCTGAAGACGCGTAATAGATAAAGACCTTCCCATCATCGTCTTTAATCCAGCCGTTACAAAATACGACATTTGAAACATCGCCGACACGTTCGTCACCCTGAGGCGCAAGAAAATAGCCTGCCGGCTTATAGATCACTTTAGTAAGATCCTGCAGATCTGTCATAAACATATAAAGCACATAGCGTAAACCAGCGGCAGTGTTCCTGACGCCATGAGCAAGGTGAAGCCATCCATGCGGCGTTTTGATCGGAGCCGGACCGGCACCATTTTTTGCCTCGTAGACGGTATGATACACCTTATTGTCGATGATTACTTCTGATTCAATTACTGCATCTTCTATATTCCCGGCCAGACCGAAACCGATCCCTCCCCCGGTACCTGCGTCAATAAACCCGTCCTGAGGTCTCGTATAAAACGCATATTTTCCATCGACAAACTCAGGGTGCAACACGACATTTCTTTGCTGAGGAGATGGAGTTTTTAAATCAGGAAGACGCTCCCAGGTTTCAAGATCCCTTGTACGGGCTATGCCGCATGCAGCAACAGCCATAGACTGGTCGTAGGAGGGAGCCTGAGGATCCTTGCGTTCAGTACAGAACAAGCCATATATCCACCCGTCCTGATGCTGGGTTAATCTGATGTCATAAACATTTATATCAGGATTTTCTGTTTCCGGCATACGCACCGGATATTCCCGGAACCGGAAATTATCAATACCATTAGGGCTTTCTGCCATCGCAAAGAAAGATTTCCTGTCTGCTCCTTCTACCCTGGCCATCAATATATATTTCCCTCTCCATTTTATCGCTCCTGCATTAAAAGCAGCATTGATACCAAACCGTTCCATCAGGTATGGGTTGGTCCGGGGGTTCAGATCATATTTCCAAAGGATGGGGACATGATTGTCTGTAAGAACGGGTAATTTGTAACGCTCGTAAATGCCGTTTCCCTCTTCCTCTTTTATATTGCGGCTTACTATAAGCTTTTCGTGCACCTCCTCAAGTTTTTGCAATCTTTGTTCGAAGTTATTCATGCCTGTATCTAGTGTATGTTTATTTATTCCTGATGCCCTGTGGGCGATTTGATCGTTCTGTGAACGGTTAAATTTCGGGGATAAAAATAGATACAGTTTTATGTGACGTATAATACTTTTTTAACCTATTTAAATATTAAAAAAATAATCTTCACTCATTTTACTCTTTTCAAACGCTCATGGTTAGTTATTTTCTTCATAACTTTACTATTATATTGTTTTAACCTATCTTTACGCTTTATAAACTATATATTATAAACCACGATTATGAAAACGGCCATAAAAGAGATCACCCCTCTAACACAAAGCGACTGTTTTACACTTTTTTCAAGGGTCAAAAAGGAGTTTGACTTCCCCCTGCATTATCACGAGGAATTTGAACTTAACCTGATCCTGAATGCTAAAGGGGCGAAAAGAATCGTAGGTGATAATATAGAGGAAATAGACGACATGGAGTTGGTGCTGGTTGGCTCAAATCTTCAGCATGCATGGTTTACCCACAACTGCAGGAGCGATGAAATAACAGAAGTTACCGTGCAGTGGCATAAAGATTTTTTCGATGATAAGCTTCTCAGACGAAACCAGCTGAGCTTTATCCGGAAGATGTTCGAGCGATCAATAAAAGGGATTTCCTTTCCTAAAGAAACAATACAAGCTGTTTCATCGCGCATACTGGCATTGAATCAGATGAGCGGATTCGATGGAGTACTGGAGCTCATGAGCATTCTGCATGATCTGTCTATATCGAGAAACGTCAGATCCCTGTCTGACTCTTCCTTCAACAATGAACAATTTAATTATAACAGCAGACGCCTTGATAAAGCCTTTGATTATATGAACGCCAACTATCACAAAGAAATAAGCCTTAAAGACATCGCAAGACTTGCAAGCATGTCGGAGGTTTCCTTTAGCCGTTTTATTAAAAAACGAACGGGGAATACCTTCATCGACAGCCTGAACGAAATTCGTCTCGGCCATGCATCCAGGATGCTTATCGATACCACACACTCGGTTGCTGAAATTTCTTACAATTGCGGATTCAATAACATTTCAAACTTTAACAGATTATTCAAAAAGAAAAAGAACTGCACTCCTAAAGAATTCAGGGAAAACTTTGCCGGGACAAGAATTTTTATCTGATTAACGCCCGCCAGAATATAAGGCAGGCACTTCCGCCAAACTAAACGTTATTAAAAAAACTAGTCTCTCTGTTGCTGTATACCATTCTAAACCTCATACATTCCTTTGTTCCGAACAAGCCTGACTTCATTCCGCCGACGTCAGAAAATTCTCCGGAAACCAGTATGTTATTAAATAAATTGGAATAATAGGATAAAAAAGTATTGACAAATAAAAGGTATGTGACTGTAAATTTGTAAAGCATTTAATATTAAAGCGTATTTCTAAACTAGTATAAACCCTTAAAAACTACCATCATGACGCAATAAAATTTTACTCAAGACCAATTAGAACTAATATCCAGACAAACCAAGCTTTCTTATAAGCTAAAAAAAGCAAAATAAAGTTTTAAAAATTCACTTATGAGACGTAGAGAAGTTTTATACGCAAAACTTTGGGGCCTCAGTATGCCTTTATCGATCCTGATCTGCTTGTTTATGGCCAACGCTATACCGGTTTTGGCGACCGGAAAATCAGCGGGCAGACAAGACAGAATAATTAAAGGAACCGTCCGGGATGCTGAAACCAAAGAACCTCTGATAGGGGTAAGTATTCTCTTAAAAGGAACGCAGACCGGCGTTTCAACTGATGTAAACGGAAAATTCTCCATAAAGGTTCAGGGCAGCAATCCGGTGCTGACGTTCAGCTACCTGGCCTATAAAAAGAAAGAGATTACAGTGGGATCCGGTAATGAACTTCAGGTTGTACTGCAGCCTGAAGCGGGAGAACTTAATGAAGTGGTGGTAATCGGATACGGAGTACAAAAGAAAAAACTGGTCACCGGCGCTACGGTCCAGGTTAGCGGTGAAAACTTGCAGAAACTTAGTACAACGAGTCCTTTAACGGCTATGCAAAGCCAAAGCCCTGGTGTAAACATTGTGCAAAGCTCGGGCCAACCGGGCGAAGGATTCAAGGTGAACATCCGCGGACTTGGGACCGTCGGATATTCCTCTCCCCTTTATGTAATAGACGGAGTTGCCAGCGGGGATATTAACAATCTTAATCCGGCAGACATTGAATCAGTAGACGTCCTCAAAGATGCGGCATCAGCGGCTATTTACGGTGCCAGAGCAGCAAACGGCGTCATTCTGGTAACCACCCGGCAAGGGAAATCAGGAAAGACACAAGTCTCTTATGACGGCTACACCGGGGTTCAAAATGTATATAAAATGCCCGAGCTGCTGGATGCGAGGCAGTACATGAATGTGATCAACATGGTTCAGTTTAACGAGGGGCTGCCTCTTACTGACTGGAAGAGCACTTTTAAAGATGCCAGCCTGTATGAGTCTATTGAGAATGGAACCTGGAAAGGGACCAACTGGCTGGATGCCATACGAAATGAAGATGCTCCCATACAAAATCACACATTTAATCTGACAGGCGGTAATGAAACCTCCAAATTCTCCCTGGGGGTAGGATATACTTCACAGGAAGGGATTTTCGGAAAGCCGGTACAGTCAGATTTCGGCAGGACCACTGTCCGTGTAAACTCGGATCATGTCATTTATAAGAACAACAACCGGGATATTATTAAAATGGGAGAACGGCTCTATTACAATTATAATACCCGGCGCGGTATTTCTACAGGCAATCAATACTGGAACGACGTTTCAAATATGCTGAGAGGCTATCCTATTATGCCGATCTATGGAGCCGACGGGAAATATTTCGACATGGAAGACAAAATAGCAAGCGGGCTTCAGGACTATGAAGCCAGTTTTGCGAATCCGATAGCATCAATGGAATACCAGCGGGGCAACAACATGACGAAAAATCACATGCTGAACATGAATGCCTATGTAGAGATCGAGCCAATTCCCAATCTTACTTTTAAATCGCAGTTTGGCTACCAGTTCAGTGCTAACTCATACCGCCAGTTCACACCCACATATGAACTGTCAAACACTACCAGAAATCTTACGAATTCCGTCCAGCAGAGTGCCGGCCTGGGATGGAGTTACAGCCTGGAAAACACGCTTAATTACAGGTTAAATATTGCAGCACATCACTTCGACATACTAGCCGGACAATCTATTCAGAAGTCGGGTATGGGAGAGTCCGTTGGAGCTACAAACAGTAACCTGCTATGGAATGACATGGAACATGCATGGCTCAAAAATAGCCAGGGTATATCTTCCTCCACGCTCATCACCGGTGCTCCCTGGGATCAGGGCTCTATCGCCTCTTTCTTTGGCCGTATTAATTACAACTACAAGGAAACCTACCTGGCATCTTTCATTCTCCGGGCCGATGCGTCAGTAAACTTTGCACGCGGCCATCGCTGGGGTTATTTCCCGTCTGCTTCTGCCGGATGGGTTGTCACAAACGAACCCTTTATGGATGGAGTAAAGAGCTGGATGGACTTCTTTAAAATAAGAGGCAGCTGGGGACAAAACGGGAATCAAACTATTCCGAATTTTCAGTATCTGGCTAGCATTGCTTTTGGACGGGCAGCCAATTATTCTTTTAACAACAATAAAACCAGTCAGTCGACCGGCAGCTATGCCACCAATCTTGCTAATGAAGGTATATCCTGGGAGACATCCGAACAGCTCGATATCGGATTCGACGCCCGCTTCCTCAAATCGCGTTTAAGTACAACATTTGACTGGTACAAAAAATCCACATGGGACTGGCTGCTGCAGGCTCCGGTCCTCGCCTCTTACGGAGCGAATCCCCCTTATGTTAATGGCGGCGATATTGAAAACAAAGGAATCGAACTCGGATTAGGCTGGAGTGATCATTTAAATAACGGTTTGGCATACGGAATTAACCTGAACATGAGCAAAAACACCAACGAGGTGACCCGTATTGCGAACACCGAGGGAATCTTACATGGTCCGTCAAATGTTTTATCACAGGGAACAGGAGAATTATTCCGCGCAGAAGTCGGAAAACCCATCGGCTACTTTTGGGGGTACAAAACTGCCGGAGTATTTCAAAACCAGACACAGATCGATGAATGGCGGGCGGCTCAAAAGCCTACACTGCAAACAAACCCACAACCTGGAGACCTGATCTTCGTAGACAACAACAACGATGGGGTTATCAATATACAAGATAAGACACAAATAGGCAGTCCGCTTCCTGACTACAGGATAGGCTTTAGTATCAACCTGGGATATAAGGGATTTGATCTCTCGGCTACTGCAAGCGGAGCCTTCGGCCAGCAGATAGCCAGGTCATACCGGAAGTTCGGTGACAGTTATAAAGACAATTATACCACGGAAGTGTACAATTACTGGCACGGGGAGGGCACTTCCAACCGGTATCCGCGGCTCACCGCGGGCAATAAAACTAACTGGATAGAAGTGTCTGACATTTACATTGAAGACGCTGATTATGTCAAGATGCAAAACATCACCCTGGGATACGATTTCAAGAGACTTGTACCGAAGATGCCATTCAGAGAATTCCGGGTATTTCTGACAGCTCAAAACCTGTTTACCATCACCAAATATCCCGGAATGGACCCTGAGATAGGAACGAGTTCGGACGACACCAATTATGGGTGGGCTTCGGGAATTGACATAGGGTTCTATCCCAATCCACGGACATATTTAATAGGAGTTGGTCTTAAATTTTAATTGACGCCATATGAAACCAATAAAACTAACATACTTGCTCCTGGCCGCAACTATACTGCCTTTTAGCGGCTGCGAGAAGTTCCTTGATTCTGAAAATCTCACTCAGGCGAATACAGGAAACTACCCCAGAACGGTTGAAGATGCCAAACAAGTAGTAACCGGTATCTACAACAATTTAAACATCGCGAATGCTAATCCGCAATTTACATTCTACTACATTTCTGAATTAGCATCTGATGACCGCCTTGGAGGAGGAGGTGATAATGACTTTGTCATGCAGGCTGAAGATTTGCTGATGAACTATAATGCAGATATGCTCCGTCAGTTCTGGATAGACCGCTATAAAGGAATTTATCAGGCAAACCTGGCAATCGAGACACTGGGCAATATTACTAATTATGAGAGCACCGACCAAAAGAACCAAATGCTTGGCGAAGCTCACTTCCTTCGGGCGTTCTTTTATTACGAACTCGCTTCTCTTTTTGGGAATGTCCCCCTAATAACAGCTACTTCCCCCGCTGTGAACCTGCCAAAGGCCTCCTCAGAACAAGAGTGGGGACAAATCTTACAGGACCTGAAAACAGCTATCGAACTGATGCCTGCGAAACCACGCGGGTCGGTGGAAGAAGGACATGTCAACAGATGGGTTGCAGAGGCAATGATGGGACGCGCATTTCTGTTCTATACGGGCTATTATCAGAAAGAAAACATCACTCTTCCTGACGGCTCCTCAATCAGCAAATCAGATGTTATAGCCTGGGTGGATGACTGTGTGAACAACTCGGGATACACCCTTGTGACATCCGACTACAGAAACTTATGGGCTTATTCAAACCGGCTTACTGTCAACGACTATAACTACACAAAAGGAAAAGGGTTGAAATGGGTGGAAGATGACAATGCCATCAACCCTGAATCCATGTTTGCCATTAAGTTCTCTCAGTTTGCATCCTGGGATGCAGGTGCAACCATTGGTTATTCAAATCAATATGCTCTTCACTTTGGAATGCGGGGAGGTCAGGATTTTGGCAATACGTTTCCATTTGGACAGGGATGGGGAGCCGGGCCAGTTGCTCCTAACTTATGGAATGACTGGACCACTTCGGAACCCAATGATCCCCGGCGTACAGCATCCATCTGTTATATCCCGGATGAACTCCCGAATTACAAACGCGGAGGCTGGTCTGATTTCGTCCAGGAAACCGACTATTTCGAAAAGAAGACATCAGCTATTACCTGTAAAGCATCGGATGGTTCGGGCTACCGGGCAACCTTCGAATACGAAATGTACAAAGGCTTCAGCAGCGATAATTATCAGTTAAACAACATTCATGATCTGGTACTGATCCGCTTTGCTGATGTTCTGCTCATGCAGTCCGAATTAAAAAAAGATGCAGCAGGCATGAACAGGGTAAGGGCCAGGGTCGGCCTGCCCACTATAGCATATAGTGATGCAGCTCTCCGGAACGAGCGTCGCTGGGAATTGTGCTTCGAGGGAATCCGCTGGAATGATATCCGCCGCTGGCATATAGCAGAAGAAGCCCTTGCAAAACAGATTAACCAACCCACTTATCACGGAGGTAAACCCGATAAGAATGGAACACAGGGCGATGGCTATGTAGCAAGATACCGGGCAACAGGAGGTTTCTTCAAGATCCCTGAAAGTGAAATCTCTCTTTCACAGGGTATACTGGAGCAGAATGCAGGCTGGAGTTCAGGCGATTACACTGGATGGATAGAAACGGGAAGATAATTAGGAATTGTTAACTAGCAAACGAACCAAAGAGTATGAAAAAAATAATTTTCGCGGCTCTATCATTGATATTGGCCGGATCCTTTTACGGCTGTGAGCCTATTGTGGAAGACGGGCCGGAACCTGCAGCACTTCAGGCAGAACAATTTCAGGCAAATATTGCCCCTGTGATGGTGAATGGAAAAAGGTCAAACAGGGTCATCTGTGAAACTTCGAGCAAGGTCTCGGTACAGTGGACCGATGGAATCAAAACGTATACCGGCAACAGGGCTGTCATGACTCTATTCTTAACCGGACAACAGGTTATCACAGCTGTAGCTCTGAACCAGGATGGAAGTACTTTCACAAAAGACTTTACTGTCAATGTTGAAGAAAAATCATTTGCAGTTGAGCCACAATATGAATATCTGTGTGGAACGGGCGAAAAAACATGGACATGGCAGGGCGAAAAATGCTTTGGAAACGGCGGATCTGGTGAAACCGGCCCGGCATGGTGGGTACTGAATCCCTCTGATGTCACGACACAATGCCGGGATAAGAAACTCGATGCAGACGGGCTTGGGGCCACTATGACGTTTACATTGAGGGGGTTGAAACTGAAAAAAACCTCCTCTGATCAAAAAGTCAGGGCGGGGGCATTCACGATGGATCTGGCTTCCAACTCAGCGAATGGCTGGTCTTATGGGATCGGGAGCATCAGAGTTTCGGGAACAAACATCCTCTGCGGGCATGATTTCAATGACGCTGGCCTGAAGGCATGGAGTGAGTATAATATTGTAAGTCTTACGCCTGATAAAATGGTACTCGCTGCGCAGGAGTTTGATAAGGATGGATGGTGGTACTATGTATTCGTTCCTTCTAATTAAAGAAGGAACGAAAATCCCTTTCATCTGTAATATTCTTACAGGATGAAGGAGACCGGAAAATCTGACGACATAGAGCATTACACATACTCAGGCTTTCACGCCTGGGCAAAAAGAGGGGAGCCCTTCAATCAGCGCTCCCCTCTTTTTACATTTAAGTCTCCCCGCAAGGACTTCACTCTGTTCCTGTACTCACATTAACGGCTGAAGATTCCAGCCTCTTTGCCACCAGCTCTTCTGATATCTCTTCCATCCGCTTTTCATTCAAAGGATAAAATGCTATAAAGAGGACAGAGAGAACTGTACCTGCTGCCGGAAGGAAACTCAACATCAGCCTGATCCCTTCCTGCGCACCCTCATTCTGCACCATATTGGCCTGAAAGCCAAAGAAACCTAATAGCCAGCCAGTAGTTGCACCTCCGATCGTCCAGCCAAATTTTTGCGACATGGACGAAGATGAAAAAATTAAGCCGGTAGCACGCCTTCCATTCTTCCATTCCGAATAGTCAGCAATATCTGCATACATGGACCATAATAAGGGAAATACAGCACCAGCACAGATACTGATCATAACCTGAAGTGCCATAATCCATACAATATGATCTTTGCCAAATAAGTAAAACACAACACTCAGCACAGATGCGATCACCATCACAACGAGAAAAGTTTTCTTCTTTCCTATCTTATTAGCAATCGGAGCAGCCATAATAACTCCAATAATATTAGCCGCCTGCCCCAGCACAAGATAAATTGTGGTCAGAGAAAGTCCTGTCCTTATTCCCGGAAGGCCACTGGCGGATACATTACTTTCATTTATATAGTATTTAAAATAAAAAGCAGCGCCGCCATCCCTGACCGAGTTAAAAATCAAAGCGGCAACTCCGGCTCCAAGCAAGATCCACCATGGACGATTCCCGAGCAGATCCTTTATGTCTGATTTCAGATCTGCTTTCTGATGATGGACAGGAATCACCCTTTCTTTGGTCAGAAAAAAACATAACCAAAAAAACAAGACGGCTATCACAGCAA